>JANPKR010000378.1:0-2086 GCA_031426175.1 Hydrogenophaga sp.
CTTCATGCATTACTTCGTCACCGGTGCCACCGGCTTCATCGGCAAGCGCCTGGTGGGCAAGCTGCTCCAGCGCAAAGGCGCGGTGGTGCACTTCCTCATCCGCAAGGAAAGCGAAGGCAAGGTGGCGGGGATGCGCGAGTATTGGGGCGTGGGTGCTGCGCGCGCCATACCGGTCTATGGCGACCTCACCAGCAAGAAGCTGGGTGTCTCGGCCGATGACACCAAGGAACTGAAAGGTCAGATCGATCACTTCTACCACTTGGCCGCGGTGTACGACCTGGAGGCCGACGCCGAGAGCCAGATCGCGGTGAACGTGGACGGCACGCGCAACACGGTGGAGTTCGCCAAAGCCATCGGCGCTGGCCATTTCCACCACGTGTCGTCGATCGCCGCGGCAGGGCTCTACGAAGGTGTGTTCCGCGAAGACATGTTTGACGAAGCCGAGGGCCTGGACCACCCCTATTTCATGACCAAGCACGAGAGCGAAAAAATCGTGCGCGAGGAATGCAAGGTGCCGTGGAGCGTGTACCGCCCCGCCGCGGTGGTGGGCGACAGCCAGACCGGCGAGATGGACAAGATCGACGGGCCGTACTACTTCTT
Source organism: Hydrogenophaga sp. (assembly GCA_031426175.1). Lineage (GTDB taxonomy): Bacteria > Pseudomonadota > Gammaproteobacteria > Burkholderiales > Burkholderiaceae_C > Hydrogenophaga. Next base: position 601 of record JANPKR010000378.1, read on the forward strand.
CAAACTCATTCAACGCCTGCGCCAGATCCTCCCCCCGTGGATGCCCAGCGTGGGCCTGGAGGGTGGCCGCATCAACATCGTGCCGGTCGATTTTGTGGTGGACGCCCTCGACCACATCAGCCACCTCAAACGCAGCAGCGGCGCGTGTTTCCATCTGGTGGACCCCATGGGCTACCGCGTGGGCGACGTACTAGACATTCTGAGCAAGGCGGCTCACGCGCCCAAGATGAACCTGTTCATCAACGCGGCGCTGATGGGCTTCATTCCAAAGAGTGTGAAGAAGGGCCTGATGGCGCTGGCACCGGTGCGCCGCGTGTACAAGGCCATCATGCAAGACCTCGGGCTGCCCGAGGAGATGATGACCTTCGTCAACTACCCCACGCGATTTGACTGCCGCGACACGCTGGCCGCGCTCAAGGGCAGCGGCATTGCGTGTCCCAATTTCAAGGACTACGCGTGGCGGCTGTGGGACTACTGGGAACGCCACCTCGACCCCGACCTGCACATCGACCGCAGCCTCAAAGGCACCGTAGCGGGCAAGGTGGTGCTGGTCACTGGCGGCAGCTCGGGCATTGGTCTGGCGGCCGCGCACAAGTTTGCCGAGGCAGGCGCCACCACCATCATCTGCGGACGCGACCAGGACAAGCTCGACGAAGCCTGCAAGGAGGCGAAAGACAAGGGGTATGAATTCATCGCCTACCCGGCCGACATCGCCGACATGGCCGACGCCGACCGCTTCGTGCAACTGCTGGTGGCCAACCACGGTGGCGTGGACTTCCTCATCAACAACGCCGGCCGCTCGATCCGCCGCGCGATCGAAGGCAGCTACGACCGCTTCCACGACTTCGAGCGCACCATGCAGCTCAACTACTTCGGCTGCCTGCGCGTGACCATGGGCCTGCTGCCCGGCATGGTGTCCAAGCGCAAGGGCCATGTGGTGAACATCAGCTCCATCGGTGTGCTGACCAACGCGCCCCGGTTCAGCGCGTATGTGGCGAGCAAGGCCGCGCTGGACGCATGGACACGCTGTGCGAGCAGCGAGTTCGCCGACCAGGGCATCAGCTTCACCACCATCAACATGCCGCTGGTGCGCACCCCCATGATCGCGCCAACCCAGATCTACAAGAACGTGCCGACGCTCTCACCCGAGGAAGCCGCCGACATGATCGCGCAGGCCTGCATCTTCAAGCCGGTGCGCATCGCCACGCGTCTGGGCATCACGGGCCAGATGATGCACGCCATGGTGCCGCGCGTCGCGCAGATCGTGATGAACACCAGCTTCCGCATGTTCCCGGATTCGTCGGCGGCGAAAGGGGAGAAGGGGGCGAAGCAGCAGTTGTCGGCGGAGGCGGTGGCCATGCAGCAGATGATGCGGGGGATTCACTTCTGACTCTTGTGCTTGAAGTGGCGGGTTTGTTGTCGTGGCAGGCCGGGTCTCGGCCCGGCGGCCGAGCTACTTTCTTTTGCTTCGCCAAAAGAAAGTAGC
>JANPKR010000379.1:0-1820 GCA_031426175.1 Hydrogenophaga sp.
CGGTGGCGCCGCCATGGCGCTGGTCGAGGCGGGTGCCGATGCGGTCAAGGTCGGTATCGGCCCGGGCTCCATCTGCACCACCCGCATCGTGGCCGGTGTGGGGGTGCCCCAGATCATGGCGATCGACAGCGTGGCCACTGCGCTGCAAGGCACGGGCGTGCCCATGATTGCCGATGGCGGCATCCGCTACAGCGGGGACATTGCCAAGGCCATCGCCGCCGGCGCCAACACCGTCATGATGGGCGGCATGTTCGCCGGCACCGAAGAGTCGCCGGGCGAGATCGTGCTGTACCAGGGCCGCAGCTACAAGGGTTACCGTGGCATGGGTTCCATCGGGGCCATGCAACAGGGCAGCGCCGACCGCTACTTCCAGGAAAGCAGCACCGGCAACCCCAATGCCGACAAGCTGGTCCCCGAAGGCATTGAGGGCCGCGTGCCTTACAAAGGTTCGGTTGTCTCCATCATCTTCCAGATGGCGGGCGGCCTGCGCGCGGCCATGGGCTACTGCGGTTGCCCCAGCATCGAGCACATGCGCCACAAGGCGGAGTTCGTCGAGATCACCTCGGCCGGCATCCGCGAGAGCCATGTGCACGACGTGCAGATCACCAAGGAAGCGCCCAACTACAGAGCAGACTGAGCGCCCATGCGCCGGTGGCCGTCCTGATGGACGGCCTTTTTGCTTTCTGAACAGCCCCACCCGACACCGCCATGCAGCACCAAAAAATCCTCATCCTCGATTTCGGTTCCCAGGTCACCCAGCTGATCGCCCGCCGCGTGCGCGAGGCGCATGTGTACTGCGAAGTGCATCCCTGCGATGTCAGCAGCGACTGGGTGCGCGAGTTCGCCGCCGACGGCCAGCTCAAAGGCGTGATCCTCTCCGGCAGCCACGCCAGCGTCTACGAGGTGGACGACAAGGCGCCCGATGCGGTCTATGAATTGGGCATCCCGGTGCTGGGCATCTGCTACGGCATGCAGACCATGGCGCAGCAGCTTGGCGGGAAGGTGGAAGCCGGCAAGACCCGCGAGTTCGGCGACGCCGAGGTGCGTGCGCGAGGCCACACGGCGCTGCTCAAGGGCATTGAAGACTTCCACACCCCGGAAGGCCACGGCATGCTCAAGGTGTGGATGAGCCACGGCGACAAGGTCACCGAGCTGCCGCCCGGCTTCAAACTCATGGCCAGCACCGACAGCTGCCCCATCGCCGGCATGGCCGACGAAGCGCGCCACTTCTATGCCGTGCAGTTCCACCCCGAAGTCACGCACACGGTGCAAGGCCGCGCGCTGCTGGAGCGCTTCGTACTCGACATCTGCGCCACCCGTGCCGACTGGGTGATGCGCGACCACATCGAAGAGGCGGTGCAGAAGATCCGCGAGCAGGTGGGCGACGAAGAAGTGATCCTCGGCCTGTCCGGCGGCGTCGATTCGTCCGTGGCCGCCGCACTCATCCATCGCGCCATCGGCGACCAGCTCACCTGCGTGTTTGTCGACCATGGCCTGCTGCGCCTGAACGAGGGCGACATGGTGATGGACATGTTTGTGGGCAAGCTGCACGCCAAGGTGATCCGCGTGGACGCGGCCGACCAGTTCCTCGGCCACCTGGCTGGTGTGAGCGAGCCGGAGGCCAAGCGCAAGATCATCGGCCGCGAATTCGTCGAGGTTTTCAAGGCCGAGGCCGCCAAACTTATCTCAAGTGGTATCTCAACAAAGGGCGCCAAGTGGTTGGCGCAAGGGACTATTTATCCGGATGTGATCGAGTCCGGCGGCGCCAAGAGCAAGAAGGCCGTGACCATCAAGAGCCACCACAACGTGGGTGGCCTGCC
>JANPKR010000380.1:0-4085 GCA_031426175.1 Hydrogenophaga sp.
CTGCGCCGCCACCTTCCACGGAAACACCGTCATGAAACTCGCTCAGGAAATCCGCGCCGGCAACGTCATCATGCAGGGCAAGGACCCGATGGTCGTGCTCAAGACCGAATACAGCCGCGGCGGCCGCGGTGCCGCCACGGTGCGCATGAAGATGAAGAGCCTGCTCAGCGGCTTCGGCGCCGAGACCGTCTTCAAGGCCGACGACAAGATGGACCAGGTCATCCTGGACAAGAAGGAGTGCACCTACTCCTACTTCGCCGATCCGATGTACGTGTGCATGGACGCCGACTTCAACCAGTACGAGGTGGAAGCCGAGAACATGGGCGACGCGCTGAACTACCTCGAAGACGGCATGACCGTGGAAGTGGTGTTCTACGACGGCAAGGCCATCTCGGTCGAACTGCCCACCAGCGTCGAGCGTGTGATCACCTGGACCGAACCCGCCGTGAAGGGCGACACGTCCGGCAAGGTGCTCAAGCCCGCCAAGATCGCCACCGGTTTTGAAGTGGCCGTGCCCCTGTTCGTGGCTCAAGACGACAAGATCGAGATCGACACCCGCACCGGCGAGTACCGCAAGCGGGTCTGATGACGCGCTGATCGTCCGGTTCAAGAGGCTCCTGCGGGAGCCTCTTTCGTTTGTATTCAACACCCCGCGCCATGGACCTCATCGCCCGTATCGCCGACGTCATCATCCCGGTCTTCCTGATCGTGGCCATCGGCTACGGCTACGCCCGCCGGGGTGTGCCCGACATGTCGGTGTTCAACCGCATCGCGCTCGATGTGCTGGCGCCGCTGCTGGTGTATTCGGCGCTGGCCTCGCGCGAGTTCCGCATGGCCGACCACACCGCGCTGCTGATCGGCGGCACGGTGCTCATCCTCGTCTCCGGTCTGCTGGCCTGGCCACTGGCGCGCGCCTTTGGCGCACAGCCGCGCACGCTGGTGCCGGTGGTGATGTTCAACAACTGCGGCAACATGGGACTGCCGCTGGCGCTGCTGGCCTTCGGCCCGGCCAACTTCGGCGCGGCCGTGGCGCTGTTCTCAGTCAGCAACCTGCTGCATTTCTCGCTCGGTGCGCGAATCACCAGCCGCCTGGCGCGCACACGCGACCTGCTCACCAGCCCGCTCATGATCGGCACCGCGCTGGGCTTCATCAGCGCGCTCACCGACGTGCGTCCGCCCGACGTGGTGCTCTCCGGCCTGAAGCTGCTGGGAGACGCCTTGTTGCCCATGATGCTGTTCGCCCTGGGTGTGCGGCTCACTGCCCTCACCCGCTCGGGCCTGGCGCTCGGTTTGCTGGGTGCTCTGGCGCGACCCATCATCGGCCTGGCCGTGGGCATCCCGCTGGCCTGGGCGCTCGGCCTGGAAGGCGCAGCGCGCGGCCAGTTGCTGCTGTTTGCCGCCCTGCCCCCGGCCGTGATGCAGTTCATGCTCGCCGAGCGCTACCACCAGGAGCCCGACAAAGTGGGCGCCATGATCATGCTGGGCAATGCGCTGGCCATCCTGTTCGTGCCGCTGGCCCTCGCACTCGGGCTGTAGTCACACAAGCAGTTCACACTGACGATTCAAGGAGCCTCTCATGGAAACCAAACAGAACCTCAACGAACGCCGCCTGGCCGATGCCTGGGCCGAGCTGCAAACGCACGCCAACGAAGGCAACCCCCTGCACGCCGACGCCTACCGCCTCGCGTTCGCCGACCCCGAGTTTTTGCTGCGCCGCGAAACACGTGGCATCCGCTTTCAACTGGAGATGCTCAAGCCCGATCTCGCGCAGCGCGACGCCGGCATTGAAAACACCGTGGTGGTGTTTGGCAGCGCGCGTTTTCGCGAAGCGAGCGAGGCGCAAGAGATGCTGGTGCGCGCCGAGCGCAGCGGCGAAGCGGCCGACATTGCGCGCGCCAAAGCCATGGTGCGCAACGCGCCCTACTATGACCACGCGCGCGAGTTCGCCCGCACCGTGGCGCGCTACAGCGCGAGCTGCCCCAAGGCCGATCAGCTTTACATCTGCACCGGTGGTGGCCCCGGCATCATGGAAGCCGCCAGCCGCGGTGCGCACGATGAAGGCGCACTCAACGTGGGCCTGAACATCGCACTGCCGCACGAGCAGGCGGCCAACCCGTATGTGTCACCCGAACTCAGTTTCAAGTTTCACTACTTCGCGCTGCGCAAGATGCATTTCATGATGCGCGCCAAGGCCCTGCTCGCGTTCCCCGGCGGCTTCGGCACGCTCGACGAGCTGTTCGAGGTGATCACGCTGGTGCAGTGCAAGAAGGCCAAGCCGGTGCCGATCCTGCTGTTCGGCTCCGACTACTGGAAGCGCCTGATCAACCTGGATGTTCTGGTGGAAGAAGGCGCAATTTCGCCTGAGGACCTGGCGTTGTTCCAGTACGTGGACGATCCACAGGTGGCGTGGCAACACATCGTGAAGTTCTACGACCTGAAGACGTAAACGCCCACCTGCTTCGCGCGCCAGACACCCGTCCAGAACACCGCGGAACCGGCTTTGCCGGGCCGCAGGCGTTGTCCCCCTTTCAGGGGGAAGCCGCGTCAGCGGCGCAGGGGGTTCACTCCACTGTCCAGCCGCCCCCGAGCGCCTTGTACAAGGCCACCTGGTTTTGCTGCTGCGCCAAACGCGTTTGCGCCAGCGCTTGCTGCGTCGTGAACAGCGAACGTTGTGCGTCCAGCACGTCCAGGAAGCTCGACACGCCGTTGCGGTAACGCAGCTCGGCCAGCCGGAAACGCTCGGCTTCCGCCGTGGCCTGCACCTGTTGGGCGGTGAGTTGGTCGCCCAGCGTGGCGCGCCCGGCCAGCGCGTCGGCCACTTCGCGGAACGCGGTCTGGATCGCCTTTTCGTACTGTGCCACCGCGATGTCGCGCGCGGCCTTGGCCGAGCCGAGGTTGGCGTTGTTGCGGCCCGCATCGAAGATCGGCAGCAAAGCCTGCGGCGCCAGCGTGAAGCCCCACGAGCCACTTTCAAACAAGCTCGAAAGGTTGCTGCTGGCCGTGCCCGCGCTGGCGGTGAGCGAGATGCGCGGGAAGAACGCCGCGCGCGCGGCACCGATGTTGGCGTTGGCCGCGATGAGCTGCTGCTCGGCCTGGCGGATGTCCGGACGGCGGGTGAGCAGGTCGGACGGCAGCCCCGCCGGCACGTCGCGCAGCATCGCCGCAGCCGGCACAGGCGCCACGGGAACCGCCACACCATTGGCCGTGGTGGCCTCGGGCATGGTGGGCGGTGAGGGCAACAGCGCGGCCGGCGGCGTCTGGCCCACCAGCAGCGTGAGCGCATTCAGGTCGAGCGAGCGCGCCCTGCGCTGCTGGGCCAACGCGGATTGCGCTGCAGCGGTCAGCGACTCGGCCTGGCGCAGGTCCAGCGCCGAGGTGGCGCCGTTGTCAAAGCGCAGCTTGCTCAGACGCAGCGAATCTTGCCGCGTGGCCACGGTGCGCTGGGTCAGGGCCAGCAGCTCGTCGTTGGTCTGCAGGCTCAGCCAGCTGCTGGCCACCGCCGCCACCAGGCTGGTCTGCGCAGCGTGGCGCGCCTCTTCGCTGGCGAGGTACTGGGCGAGCGCCGCTTCTTTCAAGCTGCCGAGGCGACCGAAGAAGTCAATCTCCCAGCTGCTCAGGGCGAGGCCCACGCTGTAGGTGCTGGCGATACCGCCATTGCCGTCGGGTTGGCGGTTGCCGGCGGCCGCCAAGCCCACCGAGGGGAACTGATCGGCGCGGCGGATCTGGTACTGAGCGCGCACCTGTTCGATGTTGAGCGTGGCCACGCGCAGGTCGCGGTTGTTGGCCAGCGCCAGCGCGATCAGGTCGCGCAGGCGGGCATCGCCCACGAACTCGCGCCAGGCCATGTTGTCGGCCTGGGCCGCCACGGGGGCGGCTTGGTCGGGGAACGTGGCGGCCACGGGGGCTGCCGGGCGCTCGTACCTGGGTGTGAACGAGCAGGCGGAAAGCGCAAGCACCGCGAGGCTCAGGGCTCCAAGGCGAAGGTGGGTCATCTCAGTGCACTCCGTGTTGTTGTGCCTGCTCGGCATCTCGCTGGTGCTGTCGTGCGCTGCCTTTGAACAGCGTGCGCACCACCACAAAGAAGA
>JANPKR010000381.1:0-1875 GCA_031426175.1 Hydrogenophaga sp.
CTCAAGGCCACCTTCCCGGCCGGCACGCTCACCGGCGCGCCCAAGGTGCACGCCATGGAGCTGATCGACCAGCTGGAGCCGACCAAGCGCGGCATCTACGGTGGTGCGTGTGGCTACCTCAGTTATGCAGGCGACATGGACGTGGCGATTGCGATCCGCACCGGCATCATCAAGGACCAGACGCTCTACGTGCAGGCAGCCGCCGGCGTGGTGGCCGACTCGGTGCCCGAGATGGAGTGGAGGGAAACGGAGCACAAGGCGCGTGCGCTGCTGCGCGCGGCCGAGCTGGTTGAGGAGGGTCTGGAATGAACAAGCCGATTCAAGTGCTCATGGTGGACAACTACGACTCGTTCACCTTCAACATCGTGCAGTACCTCGGAGAGCTCGGAGCCGAGGTGACGGTGGTTCGCAACGACGAAGTCACCGTGGACGAACTGCAGCGCCGACTCGATGACGGACGCATGGACCGCCTGGTGATTTCGCCTGGCCCGTGTTCACCCGCCGAAGCCGGCATCTCGGTCGCCGCCATCCAGCACTTTGCCGGCCAGCTGCCCATCCTGGGCGTGTGCCTCGGCCATCAGGCCATCGGCGCCGCGCTGGGTGGCACGGTCGTGCGCGCGCAGGAACTCATTCACGGCAAGACCAGCGTCATCACCACCAAACAGGTGGGTGTGTTCGCGAATCTGCCCGAGCAGTTCACCGTGAACCGCTACCACTCGCTGGCGATACGCCGCAGCGACTGCCCGCCCGAGCTGGAAGTGACCGCCTGGACCGACGACGGCGAGATCATGGGCGTGAAGCACAAGACACTCGCGATCGAAGGCGTGCAGTTCCACCCCGAGAGCATCCTCACCGAACACGGGCACGCGATGCTCAAGAACTTCCTCGAACAATCATGAATACCGTTGACCTGAGAAGCGACACCGTCACACAGCCGACGGCGGCCATGCGTGAAGCCATGATGGCCGCGCCACTGGGCGACGACGTCTTCGGTGACGACCCGTCCGTCAATGCGCTCCAGGAAAAGGTGGCGGCCCTGACCGGCAAGGAAGCCGCACTCTTCATGGCCAGCGGCACGCAGAGCAACCTGTGCGCCATGCTGTCGCACTGCGAGCGCGGCGACGAATACATCGTGGGGCAGAACGCCCACACCTACCGCTACGAAGGCGGTGGCGCCGCCGTGCTGGGCAGCATCCAGCCGCAGCCACTGGCGCAGAACGCCACCGGTCAAATGCAGCTGGCCGACATCGCCGCCGCCATCAAGCCCGACGATCCGCACTTCGCGCGCACGCGCCTGCTGTGCCTGGAGAACACGTGGAACGGCCATCCCATGCCGGCTGAGTACCTGGACCAGGCGACCGCACTGGCACGTGACCACGGTCTGGCGGTGCATCTGGATGGTGCGCGTGTGTTCAACGCGGCGGTGGCGGCGGGTGGCGATCCGTTCACCGCATTGCGCGGCATCGTCGACCGTTTTGACAGCGTCTCGGTCTGCTTCAGCAAGGGCCTGGGCGCGCCCGTGGGTTCCGCCCTGTGCGGATCGAAAGATTTGATCCGCCGCGCGCTGCGCTGGCGCACGATGCTCGGCGGCGGGCTGCGCCAGTCAGGCCTGCTCGCGGCCGCGGCGCACCATGCGCTGGATCACCACATCCACCGCCTGGCCGACGACCACGCGCTTGCGAAGCGCCTGGCCCAGGGGCTGGCCGGCATCGATGGGCTGGCCGTGCGCTCGGCGCAGACCAACATCGTGTTCGTCGACGTGGCAAACGGGCGCGGCCCCGATCTGCTGGCGCATCTGGCGAATGACGGTGTGCTCGCCACCGGCCTGATCGGCTTGCGCTTCGTGACCCACCTGGACGTGGATGCGGAAGGCAT
>JANPKR010000382.1:0-5964 GCA_031426175.1 Hydrogenophaga sp.
GCCAATTCGGCCATCCTCAACACCCTGCTGGGCCTGCTGCACGAGCGCCAGTTCGACAACGGCAGCCAGCGCCTGCCGGTACCGCTGGTGTGCCTGGTGGGCGCCAGCAACGAGCAGCCGCAGGATGAGAGCCTGCTCGCCTTCTACGACCGCTTCTTGCTGCGCGTGCCGGTGCAGCCGGTGGACGACGCCCACTTTGCGGCGCTGCTGCAAACCAGCGTCCACTCTGCGCCAACCCCACCGGTCAACGCACTGATCGACCACAGCCGACTCGATGCCCTGCGCGAGCGGGCTCCGCACACCGCAGTGGGCGAGACCGTGCTCGACCTCCTGCTGCAGGCGCGGCAACACGCAGCGCAGACGGGGCAGGCGGTGTCTGACCGGCGCTGGCGCCAGCTGGTGGAGCTGCTCAAGCTGCAGGCCGCCAGCCGCGGCGCGCCGGAGGTTGCCGACTGGGACCTGTGGCTGCTGCCTTTCGTGCTCGCGGCCGACCCCACCCACGTGCCGGGATGGACCGACTTCTTCATGCACCGCGTGGCACAAACAGCACCGCTCCCGCTGGACGGCCTGGAGCGCGCCGTCACCGCCTTCGAGCAACAGCTCGACATCGAGCGCCGCGCGCCCGCCGATGCGCAAGACGACAGCGCCGGCAAGGTGGCGTTGGCCAAATCGATTGCCGGCCCCACCGCTGGCGAGAGCGAGATGGTCCGCATCACCAGCGAGCGTGCGCACCGGCGCTACAGCCCTGTGCACATCGAGGCGCGTGTGGCGCAGACCGACGAACTTCTCGCCCGCCTTCAAGCGCTGCACAGCGAACTGGCGGCCATGGCGCATTCGTTGCTGGGTGAAGCGCGTTCGCACGACTGGCTGCCACCGTCGTGGCTGCTGCAGATCGAAGCGGTTCACCTGGGTCGCTGCGCGGGCGTGACAGCGCTGCTGGCACAGCTTCAAACCACGCGTGACGGCTTCGCGGGCTTGCCGTTGGATGAAACGAAAGTGGATCGGCCTGCGCCAGTGACCTGGGCGTCCACGTGAGGGCTTCGACAGGCTCAGCCCGAACGGTTGGGCTGGTCGACCGCGCGCCACGAGGCTCCGACCATCCTGAGCTTGTCGAAGGACCCGCCCACCCTTCAGCCCACTATCACCACCTCGACACCCTGCCCCGCGAGCTGTGGCGCTGGGCTGTGGTGTGCAGCAGCGGCCAACCCGCCGCGCGCCTGCCCCACATGGCCCGATGGATGCAGGCACTGATGGCCGGCGCCCTGCCCGACACCACCGACGACTTCGGCGATGCCGCCGCCACACAGGCCCTGCGACCGCTGCTGCTGGAGCTGGAACTGCTCACCCTCACCCAGGGCAGTGCGCCGCTCACGCGCCAGGTGATGCAGAGCTTGCTGTGGCACCTGGACAGCCTGATCGACCGCCCCGCCGACGAACCGCGCGACCAGGCCATCGCACGCATGCGAGGCGAATTCCGCGACAGCTGGGACGTGCAGCGCCAGGGCTGGGACGAGGTGCTCTCGCTGCTGCAGTCGCTGGGCGATCTGGCGCACCTGCGCTGGGACGATCTGCAAGGCCACCTGAACCGGCGCGAGTGGGGCGAGGCGCGGCGCATCGGTGAGCTGCTGCAGCGCCTGCCGCAGCTCGCACGCTTCATTGATGGCGTGGGCCGGCGCGAACAGGCGCAGCACCCACCCGCCATCACCACCCAGCCCGATGCGCGCCAGCACATGCCCGCAGCGCGCCACCCTGCCGATGAAGAAGAGCGCCGCCCCGAACCCACCGCGGTGGACGGCGTGCGCCGCTCCCGCACCCTGGCGCGCATGACCGGTGGCGAAAGCATCAACCTCACCCACCCGGTGCTGCACCGGCTGTGGCGCGCGCGTTTTGCAGAGGCCCAGCTGCTCACCTACGACGACCGGGCGCGCGAACAGTCGCAGCGCCCGCAGCCGCAGCCCGAACGTCAGTCCCTGCGCAGCACCCCCACCCACGCCGGGCGTGGCCCGCTCATCGTGTGTCTGGACACCTCGGGCTCCATGCGCGGCGCGCCGGAGAACGTGGCCAAAGCCTGTGTGCTGCAGGCCCTGCGCAGCGCACATGCAGGCCGCCGCGCATGCCGCCTGCTGGCCTTTGGCGGGCCCGCCGAACTGCTGGAGCGCGACCTGGCGATGGACGCCGAGGGCCTGTCGCACCTGCTCGACCTCATGGGCCAGAGCTTCGACGGCGGCACCGACGTGCAGACGCCGATGGAACGCGCCATCGAACTGGTGCAGACCACCGAATGGCAAGAAGCAGACGTGTTGATCGTGAGCGATGGCGAGTTCGGCGTGACCCACCACACCCTGGCCCTGCTGCGCGACGCCAAGCAGCGGCTGGCCCTGCGCGTGCACGGCATCCTGATCGGCGATCGCGAGACCGTGGGCCTGGCCGAGGTGTGCGACCAGCTGCACTGGGTGCGCGATTGGCGCCGCTGGGGCAACACGCCGTCTCGCGTGGGTGACGACTTCTCGCCCGTGCACAGCCGCAGCCTCACAGCCCTGTATTTTCCGAACGCCATCCGTCGCTGAAGGCATGTGTACGTGGGCCACAACCGTCTGGATTCAATCCTGGGCGAGGACCCGGGAGAAGAAGGAATCGCTGTGCTTCCCGTTTGAGCGCAGATAGCATTCAAAGTATGGGCGTAATGGAACTTCAGTCACAAAGGACATCATGAACACCGCACACCACTTGCCAAAGGCTGCAGTCAAACTGGCAGCAGCGTTTTTTCTGTCCTTGATGTTTGCCGCTTCAGCTCACGCACACGCCGACGCTGCCACGCTCGCGGGCGGTTTCGCCACCGGTTTCATGCACCCGGTGCTGGGCTGGGACCACGTGGCGGCGATGGTGGCGGTGGGTCTGTGGGGTGCGTTCCTCGGCGAGCGGGCGGTGTGGACCTTGCCGGTGGTGTTCCCGGTGGTGATGGCCGCAGGCGGTGTGCTCGGCCTGCTGGGTGTGCCGGTGCCCTTTGTCGAAGAAGGCATTGCGCTGTCGGCCATCGTCATCGGTGCCATGATCGCCACCGCCACGAAGCCACCACTGTGGATCGCAGCCGTTGTGGTGGGTGCCTTCGCCATTTTTCACGGCTATGCCCATGGCGCCGAGCTGCCCGAGGCGGCCAACCCCTTGCTCTACACGGCGGGCTTCATGGTGGCCACCGGCCTGCTGCATGTGGGTGGCATCGTGCTGGGCCTGGCGGTGCGCTGGCCCACGGGCGCCAAGGTCGTGCGCGGCATCGGCGCCCTGATTTCGCTGGCCGGGGTGGGATTCCTCACGGGCGCCCTGTGACCGTTGCGAAAAGCCACCCTGGCTGGTGGCTGCTCATGCTGGTGCTGGTGGCCTGCCCGCCGCCGGCGCTGGCCCACGGTTCCATTCCGGGTGCCAACGTTTTCTACGACGGTTTCCTTCACCCCTTCCTCGCACCCGCACACGCCATCAGCCTGGCCGCGCTCGCCCTGTGGATGGGCGGACAAGGGGAAATGCGCAAGGGCCTGCTGATCAACGCCCTGGCGCTGGGTCTGTTGACCGGTGCCCTGCTGGCCGGTCGGTTGGGCGATCCGAACACCGACCTCGCGTTGCTGTTGCTGGCGCTCGCGTGCTCGCTCATGGTGGCCTTCCAATGGCAGGGGCCACGCTGGTGGGTGGCGTGTGTGACCTTCGCGCTGGGCGCGGCTGTGGCCCTGGGCTCCGGCGACCCGGCCTTCAGCGGCATGCCGCGCCTGACCCTGCTCGGTGGCGCCTGCATTGGCGCGGTCATCCTGGTCGGGCAGATCGCATTCTGGGTGGACGAGCTGGTGGTGCGGCACCGGCTGCGCCCTGCGCTCATAGCCGTGCGCATCGTCTCGTCGTGGATGAGCGCCATCACCCTGCTGCTGACGGCGCTGGCGGTGAAATAGCCCTGGGCCCTTGGGTGGCTCGGCCGCAACGGCCGGAGCAACCGACGCGGGTTCAACTCGACGGCCTGCGCCGGATGTGGAAAGCTCTCGGGCATCGTCCTGACCCAGGGGTTCACTTGCCCAACCAACGACACGCTGTCCGATGCCGCGCCCTGTGCAAAGTCTGTTTGCTCATTTGCGTGGGATTGTTGCCTCTTTGGCTGGGCGCTCAGCCCCTGGACCTTCCGACCCCCGCCGACCGGCCAGGTGTCGCAGCAAAAGCTGCCGAGGGTTCCGGCACCCTCTATCTCTCCAATCGGCGCATCGCCACCTTTCGGGCCACCTTGCTGGACGACACGCCGGCAGAGCGCGTGCGCCTGGCCGAAGCAGCGCTTGCCGCTGCCCTGAGACTCCCGGGGCCGCGATCGGTAAGCCAGACGACCACGGGCGACTCGGTGCGCTTCGAGGTGGACGGCCGCACGGTTTTTTTCCTCACGGCCGGTGACTCGGACGCACCGCGGCCGGAAGCTTCGCTGGAGCTCCTGGCCCGCGACGTGCTGCTGCGGCTGGAGACGGCGGTGGCCGAAGCGGCCGAAGTGCGCGATCCGCGGCGCATCGCACTGGGACTGGCGTTTTCGCTCATGGCCACGCTGGTGGCCTGGCTGCTGACGCGCGGCGTCTTCCGCCTGCGCCGTCGCGTGGCCAGACGGGTCCACGACGCCCTGCTGGCGCCCGCCGACCCGGCTTCCCCTGCCGCCCTGGTCTCCACCTATGCCGAACACGCACGCGTGGCCTCCAGGCTGTTGATGGGCGCTGCAGCCTGGACGCTGGTGGTGCTGATCGTCGACGCCTGGGTGACGTTCGTGCTGCACCAGTTCGCCTGGACGCGCCCCTGGGGAGAACGCTCGACCGCGTGGCTGCTGGAGGTGTTGCGCCAGTTCGCCGGCTCCATCACATCTGCTGTGCCTGGCCTGGTGGTGGCGGCGCTGATCTTTGTGATCGCGCGCATGGTGTCGCAGGCCAACACGGCCTTTCTGCGCCGGGTGGAAAGCGGCGACATCGCACTGACCTGGCTCGATGTGGACACCGCCTCCCCCACGCGGCGTTTGAGCAACTTCGTGATCTGGTTGTTTGCGCTGGCGATGGCCTACCCCTACCTGCCAGGGGCCAACACTGAGGCCTTCAAGGCGCTGTCGGTGATGGCCGGCCTCATGTTGTCCCTGGGCGCATCCAGCGTGGTGGGGCAGGCGTTGTCCGGTCTGAGCCTCATGTACTCACGCTCGCTGCGCGTGGGCGAATACGTGAAGATCGGCGACACCGAGGGCACGGTGACCAGCATGGGCATGTTTGCCACCAAGGTGCACACCGGCATGGACGAAGAGGTGAGCCTGCCCAACAGCGTGGTGTTTAGCCAGCCGATCCGCAATTTCTCGCGCCTGGTGGAAGACGGTCAGTTCATGCTGCAGACGGGTGTGACCATCGGCTACAGCACACCTTGGCGACAGGTGCATGCCATGCTGCTGGAGGCCGCCGGACGCACGCCCGGCGTGGCCGCAGAGCCCAGACCGTATGTGGTGCAAACGGCCCTGTCGGACTTTTACGTGGAGTACCGGCTCTGCGCACAGAGCAACAAGAACGCGCCGCGGCGCCGCACCGAGGCGCTCCACCAGCTGCACGCCAACATCCTCGATGTCTTCAACGAAAACGGCGTGCAGATCATGTCGCCGCACTACCGGTCCGACCCACCCGAGCCACAGGTGGTGCCCCAGGGCCCTTGGGCCTCACCATCGGCAGGTCGGCCGCTGTCGCCGGAGGGCGCCGCCACGGCGACGGCTCAGTCGCCCTGAAAACCACCGGCACGGCAGGTCACCACCAGCGTGTCGCGCCAGCCCAGCGCAGAGCCCTCCAGCGGCTGGATCGGTGTGCTCTCGTGAATCACGCGTGCGTCGTCCAGCAGCAGCAGCGACCAGGGCTCGCGCAGGGTGAAACGCTGGCCACCGGGGCCGTTGGCTTCAAACACGCGGCTCTCGCCGCCCTTGATGCCGTGGCGGCC
>JANPKR010000383.1:0-2286 GCA_031426175.1 Hydrogenophaga sp.
TCGAGCCCGGGGAACTGCAGCCCCAGGTAGGCACCGATGGCCAGCGAAATGGCCGGTGGCGCGAACACAAATTCCACCAGCGTGGCATAGCCCGCGATGAAACCGCCGGTGGGCCCGAAGGCGCGCCGCGCGTAGGCAAACGGGCCTCCGGCGTGGGGAATGGAGGTGGACAGCTCGGTGAAGCTGAAGATGAAGGTGGTGTACATCAGCGCCACGAACAGTGTGGCCACCAGAAAGCCCAGTGTGCCGGCGCTGGCCCAGCCATAGCTCCAGCCGAAGTACTCGCCCGAAATCACCAGGCCCACGGCAATGCCCCATAGGGAGAAAGCGCCCAGCACGGGTTTGAGGTCCCGCGATACCAGCTTGGGTGTTGTTGACATGTTGTTGCTCGCATCAAGGATGGATGACGCCCGAAACGGCTCGGGCAGCCCGCTTGGCATCTTGGGCAATCCGGTGTGCGCCGTGGTATCCCGTTTGGGCAAGCGGCGGCGCGGCGGCGGCATTTTTTCCGATTCGGGATAGCGCACTGCTGTGGGGCATGCAGTGGCATGAAACTTGATGTACAAGACCGCTTGAAACACCGCCCGAAAGGAGCAAGCCATGTTGGTGCAGCCAGACGCTGCCACTGCCTGCTTTCGCGTCAAGCGCACGCAGGACGTGGACATCCACGCCAGCAACCTCGCGTCGTGGGAACAACACTACGAACAAACCTCACCCGGCACCTTCAGCGGCGAAGTGCGCGAGCTGACCGACCATGGCCTGCAGGTGTTCGAGGAGGTCGCCACATGCGCCACCAGCCAACGCTGCCGCCCCTGGCCGGGCGGTGTGTGGGTGGGTCTGGCGGTGCCCGAGGCAGGCCAGGGGCTGCGTTTCATGGGCCGCCCCTCGAACGGACTGCAACTCATGCTCGCCGGAGCCGAGGAACCGTTTGATCTGCAGGTGCCGGCTGGCCACGGTCTCTACGGCATGGTGCTCGACAAGGACCAACTCGCGCGCCACGTGCAGGCGCTGCACCAGCAGCCCTGGCCCAAGCATTGGGCGGGCGCGCCGCGCGTGCAGACCCTCACAGCGCTGCAGCGTTACCGCTTCGCCGGCATGGTGCGCGAGGTGCTGCGCTGCCTGCAGGAGCGCCCCGAGGCTTTGCACCATGAGGCCAGTCGGCGAACGCTGCGCGAGGCCTTGCTCAATGTGCTGTGCGACGTGGTGATGCCGCAAACCCTGAGCGAGGCCGTGAACCCACGCCAGCTGCGTCGCCAGGAGCTGGTGCGCAAGGTGCGCGAGCTGGTGTTCGAGCACCCGGAGCAGCCGCTGAGCGTGGCCGAGCTGTGCACGCGCCTGCACGTGACGCGCCGCACCCTGCAAAACGGCTTTCAGGAAACGCTGGGGACCAGCCCCGCCAACTACCTGCGCACCGTGCGGCTCAACGCGGTGCGCCGTGCGCTGCGCGAGCAGCCGCCGCTCTCATCCACGATTGCTGACACGGCTGCGCGCTGGGGTTTCTGGCACATGGGCCACTTTTCCCAGGACTACAAGGCACTGTTTGGTGAGACGCCTTCGCGCACGCGGCAGCTGGCCTGACGGGCTGAGGACGCCGGGTTTCGCCTTTGATCCACATGCTCGCATCACAGCTGTTCATCGCGGCCGACGCATCAACCGGTAAACCACCGGCACCACCAGCAAGGAGAGCAGCGGCGCGCTGATCATTCCGCCGATCATGGGTGCCGCAATGCGCTGCATCACCTCGCTGCCGGTGCCCATGCCCCAGAAAAGCGGCAGCAAGCCGGCCACGATGGTGGCCACCGTCATGGCCTTGGGCCGCACGCGAAGCACCGCGCCTTCGCGGATCGCCTCCAGCAGCGAAGGCTCGTCATTGCGCCCGGCGTCCAGGCGCTCCTGCCACGCCTGCTTGAGGTAGATCAGCATGATCACGCCGAACTCGGCCGCCACACCGGCCAGCGCAATGAAGCCCACCACGCTGGCCACGGACAGGTTGTGCCCGAGCAGCCAGAGAAACCACACGCCACCCACCAGGGCGAACGGCAGCGTCGCCATGATCAGCAGCGCTTCGTCAAAGCGGCGAAAGATCAGATACAGCAGCACAAAGATGATCAGCAGCGTGACCGGCACCACCAGCTTGAGCTTGGCCGTGGCGCGCTCGAGGAACTCAAACTGGCCCGACCACGACACCGAGTACCCGGCGGGCAACACCACCTGCTGCGCCACCGCGCGCTGCATGTCCAGCACCGCGCCGCGCAGGTCGCGCCCGCGAATGTCCACGTACACAAA
>JANPKR010000384.1:0-7544 GCA_031426175.1 Hydrogenophaga sp.
CAGGGCATCGAGTGTGGGCCGGGTGCGCAGCTCGGGGAACTGGCCACCACGCACCACCTGCAGCAGTTGCACGGTGAACTCCACTTCGCGGATGCCGCCGCGCGAGAGCTTGACGTCGTTGGCGCGGCCGGGGTTGCCCGCAGCGCGCTTGGACGCGTGGTCGCGAATCTGCCGGTGCAGCGTGCGCAGCGCTTCGAACACGCCGTAGTCGAGGTAGCGGCGAAACACAAACGGGAGCACCGAGCCGCGCAATGCGTTGGCGCCACCGGCGGCCACGCAGGCTGCGGGCGCGATCACACGGCTCTTGAGCCAGGCGAAGCGTTCCCACTCCCGGCCCTGCACCAGAAAATACTCCTCGAGCGCGCCGAGCGACACCGCGCTCGGGCCCGAGTTGCCATTGGGCCGCAGCGCCAGGTCCACACGGAACACATTGCCGTGTTCGGTGGTTTCGCCCACCGTGTTGTAGATGTGTTTGACGACCTTGCCGAAGTACTCGTGGTTGCTGATGCGGTTGCGGCCCTGGGCGTTGCCAGCGGTCTCGCCGTCGTGGTCGTACACATAGATCAGGTCGATGTCGCTGGACACATTGAGCTCGCGCGCACCCAGCTTGCCCATGCCCACCACCCACAGCTGCGAACGCAGGGTCTGGCCCTGGGCGTCGGTGTGCTGGGGTGCGCCGAACAGGTCTTCAAGCTCGACAAAAGCCAGCTCGCAGGCGACGTCCAGCGCGATCTCGGCCAGCTCGGTCACCGCCCGTGTGATCGCGTGCAGCGGGGCGCCCTGTTCGCAGTCGAGCACCACCAGGCGCTCCAGCACCAGTTGGCGCAGCACGCGCAGCGCCGCCGGCCGGGGCAGGCCGCGTTGCACCAGGGTGGCCAGGCCGGCCAGCATGGTCTCGCGCACCGGGGCGCCCTCGGGCAGGCAGGCCAGTTCGTCGGGGTAGCGCCGGCGCACGCGCTGCACAAAACGCGAGTGATCGGCGCGCCGATCGGCCAGCGTCAACCCGGGCAATGCGTTCACATTTGATGACAAAGGGGCAAGGTCCGAGGTGGAAACCGTGAGTTGACTGGCCGGCATAATTTGCGTTGGACATGAACCATCAACAACCAGCCCCTGCTGCACCCTCTGCGCCATCTGCAACACCCTCGAGATCTCTCAAGACGTTTGCCGCGGTCAGTCGTCTGTTGTTGTGGCTGTTGCTGGCGGTCTGGGGGCTCTTTGCACTCACCTGGGCCAGCTTGAATGGCGCGATTGTGCCCCGAATCGGCGAATGGCGCCCTGAGCTGGAAAGGTGGGCCACGCAGGCTGTCGGGGTACCGGTGCGCATTGGCGAGATCCGTGCCGAATCGGGTGCCAGCGGTGCCGGATTTTTGCCGGCGCTGATGCCTTCCTTCGAGCTGCGAGACGTGCAGCTGATCGATGCACAAGGCCGCGTGGCGCTGCAGCTTCCGCTCGTGCGCACGGCCGTGTCGGTGCGCTCTCTCTTGCGCGGCGGTTTCGAGCAGGTGGTGATCGAGGCGCCGGTGCTCGATGTGCGCCGCACCGCGCAGGGACGTATCGAGGTGGCGGGTCTCGACATGTCTGGTCCGAGCCAGGACAGCACGGCAGCCGACTGGTTTTTTGCCCAGCGCGAATTCGCGATCCGGGGTGGCACCGTGCGCTGGACCGACGACCTGCGCCGCCAGCCCACGCTGGCGCTGAGCGATCTTGATTTTGTGAGCCGCAACACCGCGCGCACCCACCATTGGCGCATCGACGCCACGCCCCCGCCCGAGTGGGGCGAGCGCATGAGCCTGCGGGGGCGGTTGCGCGAGCCGCTGATCTCGTTGAACCAGCGCGCGCCTGGGCAGCCGGTGTGGCACGACTGGAGCGGCGAGGTCTTTGCCGATTTCACGCGGGTCGACGTGACCCGCTTGCGGGCCTATGTGGATCTGTCCGACCGCGGCCTGGAGGTTCGCACCGGCGATGGCGCGCTGCGCGCGTGGGCGCAGGTGGAGCGCGGACAAGTGGCCAGCGTGACGACCGATCTGGCGCTGCTGAACGTGGAGGCGCAGCTCGGTCCGCAGCTGCCCGCGCTGGCGCTGGAGAACGTGCAGGGTCGGCTGGCCGTGCAATGGAATGCCGAGGGCTTCGGCGTGACCTCCGAAGACCTGCGTTTTCGCACGCGCGAAGGCGAGACCTGGCCCGGTGGACGGCTGCAGCTGCAGCACGTTGCCCGCAGCGCGAACCGGGCACCCAGCGTGGAGGTGAGCGCAGAGCAACTCGATCTGGCGGCACTGGCTGCCATCGCCGAGCGCGTGCCGCTGCCCGAGGCCGTGCGCGCCTGGCTGCAGCGCCTGCAGCCGGCTGGCCGCATGGACGGTTTCACCGCCCGCTGGCAGGGCCCGGCGGTCGCGTCGGGTGATGCGGTGGAGGGCGCCATCGACTGGACGCATGGCACCTACCAGGCGCGTGGCCGGGTGCAAGCCCTCGCGCTGGCAGGTGAGCCCAGCGGGAAGATGTCGTTGAGTGGCCGCTTCCCCTTGCCCGGACGCCCCGGCGTCACTGGCGCCACGGTCGAGTTCGACTTCAACCAGGCCGGCGGACGTGCCCGCATCGAAGTGAACGACGGCTCGATCGAGTTGCCCGACATGTTCGAAGAAGCGCGCATTCCGCTGCAGCGGCTGGCGACCGACGCGACGTGGCGCTTGCAAGGCGATCGCATCGAAGCCCAGCTGGACAACCTGAGCATGGCCAACGCCGACGCCGAGGGCACAGCGCAGGTGAAGTGGCACACCAGCGACCCGGCGACCAGCGCATCGAAGTCGCGCTTCCCCGGCGTGATCGACCTCACCGCCCAACTCACACGCGCCGAGGGCACCCGGCTACACCGCTATTTGCCACTCACGGTCAATCCCGACGCCCGGCGCTACGTGCGCGAGGCCGTCCTCGCTGGCAGCGCCAGCCCGGTGGACTTTCGCATCCGGGGCGACATGGAGCACCTGCCCTTCAAGACCCCGGAGGCTCCCAGCGAATTCCGCATTTCGGCTCAGCTGAGCGGGGTCGACTTCGACTATTGGCCGACCAGTTTTCAGCCAGCCGACGTCGCACCCTGGCCGGGCCTGCGCGGCTTTTCGGGCCAGCTGGTGCTGGACCACCTGAAGCTCAACATCGCTGCCGGCGCATCGGGTGTGGTGGGTGCGACCGGTGCGCGCCTGAGTGACGGTGCGGTGGAGCTGGACGACCTGGCCCGCAACACCACCTTGGTGGTGAAGACCCGTGCCAAAGGTCCGGCCAGCGCCATGTTGGGCTTTGTGCAGACCTCGCCGCTCAAGGCCCTGATGGGCGATGCGCTGGCGCAGACCACGGTGGGGGGCGATGCCGATCTGGGTGTGACCCTCAAGCTGCCCCTGTCCGATCTGGATGCCGCAACCGTGGCGGGCACGGTGAAGTTCGAGGGCAACGACCTGAAGCTCCACCCCGCCGCGCCGCTGTTGGCGGGCACCCGCGGCACGCTGGCGTTCACCGAACAAGGCTTCGTAGTGCTGGGTGGCAACACGCGTGTGTTCGGCGGCGATCTCAAGTTTGAAGGAGGTCTGCGACCCAACCCGCAAGGCGTGGCGCGCTTGCAGTTCCGCGGCCAGGGCGTGGCCAGCGCCGAGGGCTTGCGCGATGGGGAGCTGGGCGCCGCCTCGCGGCTGTTCCAGAACGCGTCCGGGTCGGCGCCTTACACCGCGCAGCTCGGATTTCGGGGCGGTGTGCCCGAGCTGCAGGTGGCCAGCCAGCTGCAAGGCATGGCGCTGAACCTGCCCGCGCCGCTGGGCAAGACGGCCGAGGCCAGCCTGCCCCTGCGCCTGGAAACGGCCGTGCTCGGTGTCAACGGCGATGTGGCCACCTCCGACCGCGTGGCGCTGGAGCTGGGGTCTGCGCTGGCACCGCTGGTGTCGCTGCAGTACGAGCGCGACATCACCCGCACCGTGCCGCGCGTGTTGCGGGGCAGTGTGGCGGTGGGCCTGGACGTCGGCGATGCGGCCCCCATGCCCGCCACCGGCGTGGTGGGCAACCTGCGCTTCGATCGCCTGGACCTCGATGCGTGGTCGCAGGTGGCCAGCCGCGCGGGTGTGCGCGTGCCCACGGCAGCCACGCTGGGCGCGATCGACCAGGACGCCGAACTTGCCTATTTGCCCACCACACTGGCCCTGCGCACCAACCGCCTGACGCTCGAAGGCCGCAACTTCAACCGGGTGGTGGTGGGGGGCTCGCGCGAGGGCACACAGTGGCGCGCCAACGTGACCGCCGACGAACTCAATGGCTACGTCGAGGTGCGCCAGGCCGGCCCCAACACCGCGGGCAGCGTGTTCGCCCGGCTCGCCCGCCTGAAGCTGGAGCCCACCGTGGCCACCGAGGTTGAACAGCTTCTGAGCCAACCCACCAGCGTGCCCGCGCTGGACATCGCGGTCGAAGACCTGGAGGTCGCCGGGCGGCGCCTGGGCCGCGTGGAAGTGGAGGCGGTCAACCGGGGTGCGCCCACCCGCGCGGGTGAATGGCGGCTCACCAAGTTCCGGCTTGCCGTGCCCGAAGCGCGGCTGAGCGCCACGGGCAACTGGGCGCCGCTCTCAGGCGCCAGCGGCGCACAGCCGGGCGAGCAGCGCCGCACCGCGATGAGCTTTCGCCTCGATGTGGACGACTCCGGCGCACTGCTCGCGCGTTTCAACCGCCCAGGCCTGATCCGCGGCGGCAAGGGCCGCATTGAAGGCAGCGTGGGCTGGATCGGCTCGCCCTTGGCGCCCGACTACCCCACGCTCTCGGGGCAGCTGCAGGCCGACTTCGAGCGTGGCCAGTTCCTCAAGGTCGAGCCCGGTGCCGGTCGCCTGCTGGGCGTGCTCAGCCTGCAGGCCCTGCCACGTCGCCTGGCGCTGGATTTCCGCGACGTGTTCTCCGACGGCTTCGCCTTCGACTTCGTGCGCGGTGATGCGCGCATCGAACAAGGTGTGCTGTTCACCAACAACCTGCAGATGAAAGGCGTGAACGCTGCGGTGCTGATGGAAGGCACGGCCGACCTCGCGCGCGAGCAGCAAGACTTGAAGGTGGTGGTGGTGCCCGAGATCAACGCCGGCACGGCGTCGCTGATCGCCACCGCCATCAACCCGGCCATCGGCCTGGGCAGTTTTCTCGCGCAGTTCCTGCTGCGCCAGCCGCTGCAAAGCGCCGGCACACAGGAGTTCCGCGTCACTGGCAGCTGGGCCGATCCGCAAGTGGCCAAGGTCGACCGCACGCCACCCGCCCCGCCCGCCCGCGCACCCGCCGGCGCACTGCAGTAAGCTGGCCGACCCGGGCGCCCTGCGTGCGCCTGAGCCCACCGAAAGACGCACCATGACCTTGCCTCACCAACCCCCCGTACCCGGCCGCATGAAGGTCGCTGCGATCCAGATGGTCTCGGGCATCAGCCTGGACAACAACCTCAGCGAGGCCTTGCGCCTGCTGCGCCTGGCCGCCAATGCGGGTGCGGAGCTTGCGGTGCTGCCCGAGTATTTCTGCTTCATGGGCGCACGCGACGAAGACAAGCTGCTGCTGGCTGAAACCCCCGGGCTGGGCAAGGTGCAGGATTTCCTCTCGGACTGTGCGCGCGATCTGAAGATGTGGGTGGTGGGCGGCACGCTGCCCATGGCCACCGACGACCCGACGCACGCAGCCAACGCCTCGCTGGCCTACAACCCGCGCGGCGAATGCGCCAGCCGCTACGACAAGATCCACCTCTTCCGTTACGACAACGGTCGCGAACGCTACGACGAGGCGTCCGTGTTGCGCGCCGGCGAAACACCCACCGTGTTCGAGTGCCGCGACGCCGGCGGGCAGGCCTGGCGCGTGGGCCAGAGCGTGTGTTACGACCTGCGCTTTGGCGAGCTCTACCGCATGCTGGCGGCCGATGTGCTGCTGGTCCCTTCGGCCTTCACCCACACCACGGGCCAGGCGCATTGGGAAGTGCTGTTGCGCGCACGGGCCATCGAAAACCAGGCCTTCGTGATCGCCAGCGCGCAAGGCGGTGTGCATGAAAACGGCCGCCGCACCTGGGGCCACACCATGGT
Organism: Hydrogenophaga sp.; assembly: GCA_031426175.1. Lineage (GTDB taxonomy): Bacteria > Pseudomonadota > Gammaproteobacteria > Burkholderiales > Burkholderiaceae_C > Hydrogenophaga. The sequence goes on from JANPKR010000384.1 coordinate 6,066, forward strand.
CATCGACCCCTGGGGCGGTGTCATGGCGATGCAGGCCGAGGGTCCGGGGGTGGTGATGGCCGAGCTGGACTTCGAGCAGCTGCGCAGCGTGCGCGAGCAGCTGCCCTCGCTGCAACACCGCCGCCTTTGAACCGCGAAGGTCCCCCAGTGAGCGAGGGCCCGGGCACCGATCGCAACGACCCCGGTTCGCGCCGCTGGGCACTGTGGGCCACGCTGGTGCTGCTGGTGGTGGCGCTGCTGGTGGTGCTGGTGTTCCTCGCGCGCGAGTATGAAGAAGCGCGCGACCAGCAGACGCTGGATCAGGAGGCCGCAGCGGTGGTGAGCGACATTCGCAACGAGCTGCTGCGCAACGTGCAGACGCTGCAGTCGCTCAACAGCGTGTCCCCCACCGCCGACAGCTGGAACGCACCGGCCGCCGAGCTGATCGCGCAACACCGCGAGCTGGTGCGCCTGGAGTGGCGCGACACCGCGCAGCGCATCATCAGCCACCGCGACACGCCCTATCTCAGCGACGTGTTCACCCCGCTCAACCGCACGCGTGTCGTGGCCGATGTGAAGCTGGCCTGCGACAACGCGCAGCGCCTCTCGGGCCCGGCCTATTCGTCCAGCTACTTCTGGCCCATGCGAGACGGCCTGGGCATGGAGCTCATGGAAATGTGCATGCCGGTCGTGCGCTCGGGTGTGCCCAACGGGTTTCTGGTGGCCACCTATTCCCTGCCCGGCATGCTGGCCGAGTTCACCCAACCCGACGCACTGCGCAGCCGCGGCCTGTCGTTCAACGATGCCGATGGCACGCGGCTGGCGCTGCACCGCCTGGTGCCCGGCGCGCGGCGCACCCTGAGCGCCAACGCTGTGCTGGAGCTGCCGGGGCACACCCTGATCTTGCAGATTCAAAGTCCGCGGCTGGTGGGCGGGCTCTTTCCCAATGTGCTGACCGCGATGATCAGTGCGCTCTCTCTGGCTTTGCTGGCCGTGCTGGCCCTGCTGGCGCGCGACACGCGCCTGCGCCAGCGCGCCGAGCTGGGCGTGGCCGACGCGCTCGCGTTCCGCAAGGCCATGGAGGACTCGCTCGTCACCGGCCTGCGCGCGCGCGACATGACCGGGCGCATCACCTATGTGAATCCGGCGTTCTGCGAAATGGTGGGGCTGAGCGCCGAACAGCTCATCGGCACCGGCCTGCCAGCGCCCTGGTGGCCGCCCGAGCTGGTGGACGAGTACCAGCAGCGCCAGCTGGTTCGCCTGGCCGGGCAGACGCTGCCGCGCGAAGGCTACGAGTCGGTGTTCCAGCGCAGCGACGGCACGCGCTTTCCGGTGCTCATCATCGAAGCCCCGCTGATCGACGCGCAGGGCAAACAGACCGGCTTCATGAGCGCCATCCTCGACCTCACCGAGCAGCGCCGCGTGGAGGACCTCAACCGCACATCACAAGAGCGGCTGCAGGCCACCGCCCGCCTGGCCACGGTGGGCGAGATGGCCTCG
>JANPKR010000385.1:0-3609 GCA_031426175.1 Hydrogenophaga sp.
GCCGAGCACGCAGAACGCGGCCCATGACAGTGCCGCGCCTTGCAGGCGCGTGGCCAGCACCAGCGGCACCATCACCCACATGGTGTACAGCTCCCACATGTGGCCGAAGTAACCCAGCACCGAACTGCGCACGCGCGCATCGGTCCACAGCGTGGCCAGCGCGCGCCATTGCAGCACCGTGACGCGGGCTTGTGCGTGGGGCGGGTCGGTGGTGCCGAAGAACAGCAGCAGGCCACCGGCCGCGGCCAGCGCGGCCACACCGAGCATGAGCGTGGGCCAGGGCAGGGCGCCGCCGAGCGCGCGCAGCGCGTGTGCGCTGGCCGAGCCCAGCACCAGCGCGCCGATGAGCAGACCGAGTGCGGTGCCCAGACCGCGCGTGTACCACTGTGCGGCGATCTTCATGCCCACCGGGTAAATGCCCGCGAGAAAGAAACCGGTGGCAAAGCGCCAGGCCAGCAGCGCGGTGTAGTCGCGCACCATCCACCACGCACCCACGGTACAGACCGCGCCGGCCAGCGCGCACACGAGGAACACACGGCGCGGCGCAAAGCGGTCTGCGATGGCCAGCAATGCAAACACCAGCGTGCCCAGGATGAAGCCGAACTGCAGCGACGAGGTGAGGGTGCCCACTGCACTGGTCGGCCAGTCCAGCTCGCGTTGCAGGTCGGGCATGACCGCGTTGACCGCAAACCACAGCGAAGTGCCCAGGAACTGGGCCAGCACCAGGATGGGCAGGATGTGGCGGGGGACGTGGGGCTGTGACATGGCGGCAGCTTAGTCGCGTCGACCGCGATCGGCTGGCACCCGTGCGTCAGTCAGACCCCGCGCGCGCGGTCCGCCTTGAACTGCGTCTGGAAGGCCCCGAACGCGCCCGCGTCCAGCGCCTCGCGCACCTCGCGCATGAGGTTCAGGTAGTAATGCAGGTTGTGGATGGTGGCCAGCATGGGGCCGAGCATTTCGCCGCAGCGGTCCAGGTGGTGCAGGTAGGCGCGGCTGAAGCCGTCGCGTCCGCCGTGGTCCCAGCTGATGCCGCTCTTGCCCGCGCAGGCGTGGCAGGTGCAGGTGGTGTCGAGCGGCTGGTGGTCGGTCTTGTGGCGTGCGTTGCGGATCTTCAAATCACCAAAGCGGGTGAACAGCGTGCCGTTGCGGGCGTTGCGCGTGGGCATGACGCAGTCGAACATGTCCACGCCGTCGGCCACACCCTGCACCAGGTCTTCGGGTGTGCCCACGCCCATGAGGTAGCGCGGCTTGTGCGCCGGCAGGCGGTGCGGCGTGTGCGCCATGATTCTCCGCATCTGCTCTTTGGGCTCGCCCACGCTCACGCCGCCGATGGCGTATCCGGGGAAGTTCATGTCGACCAGCGCGTCCAGCGACTCCTGGCGCAGGTGCTCGAACATGCCGCCCTGAACGATGCCGAACAGCGCGTTGGGGTTCTCCAGCCGGTTGAATTCGTCCTGAGATCGCTTGGCCCAACGCAGACTCATCTCCATGCTCTTGCGCGCCTCGGCCTCGGTGGTGAGGTGACCGTTGGTCTCGTACGGCGTGCACTCGTCAAGCTGCATCACGATGTCGCTGTTCAGCCCGGTCTGGATGTCCATGCTGACCTCGGGGGACATGAAGAGCTTGTCGCCGTTGACGGGACTGGCGAAAGTCACGCCTTCTTCGGTGATCTTGCGCATGGCGCCCAGGCTCCACACCTGGAAACCCCCCGAGTCGGTGAGGATGGGTTTGTGCCATTGCTCAAAGCCGTGCAGGCCGCCGAAGCTGTCCATCACCTCCCGGCCCGGCCGCATCCAGAGGTGGAAGGTGTTGCCCAGGATGATCTGCGCGCCCATGTCGTGAAGGCTCTGTGGCATCACGCCCTTGACGGTGCCGTAGGTGCCCACCGGCATGAAGATGGGCGTTTGCACCACGCCGTGGTTGAGGGTGAGCTGGGCGCGGCGCGCGTGGCTGGTGGGGTCGGTCTTGAGGACTTCAAACTGCAGCATGGGATTTCCTTGAGAGCAGCATGGCGTCGCCATAGCTGAAGAAGCGGTAGCGGTGTTCGATGGCGCGGGCGTACAGCGCGCGGATGGGGTCGAAACCAGCGAAGGCACTGACCAACATCATCAGCGTGGATTGGGGCAGGTGGAAGTTGGTGACCATCAGGTCGACCACGCGGAATTCGAAACCGGGCGTGATGAAGATGTTGGTGTCGCCCTCGGTTTCGCCCGAGCGTGCCCAGCTCTCCAGCGTGCGCACTGTGGTGGTGCCCACGGCCACCACGCGGCCGCCGCGTGCGCGGCAGTCGGCGATCGCCTTCAGCGTCTCCGGTGGGATCGCGTAGCGCTCGTGGTGCATCACGTGGTCTTCGATGCGCCCGGCCTTCATGGGTGCAAACGTGCCGGCGCCCACGTGCAGCGTGACGCTGGCACGCTGCACACCGCGCGCGTCCAGCGCGGCCAGCACGGCCTCGTCGAAATGCAGCGCGGCGGTGGGTGCGGCCACCGCACCCGGCACGCGCGCGAACACGGTCTGGTAGCGGCGCTCGTCGTCGGCTTCGTCCGTGTGGGTGATGTAAGGCGGCAGCGGCACGTGGCCGTGGCGCGCCATCAACTCGTAGGGCGTTTCACCCGCCGGGCCGTGCAGGCGGAAGCGGAACAGCTGGCCTTGTTCGTCGGGCCAGCGGCCGATGAAAGTGGCGTCAAACCCGCCGCGCCCCAGGCCACCCGCCATGTGCAGCCGGCCGCCGATCTGAGGCTTCTTGCTCACGCGCAGGTGGGCCACCACCTCGTGGGCCGTGCCGTCGCTGGCCTCCAGGGGCAGCAGCACGCGCTCGATCAGCATCTCCAGCTGACCACCGCTGGCCTTCTGGCCAAACAGGCGGGCTTTCACCACCTGGGTGTCGTTGAACACCAGCAGGTCGCCGTGCTTCAACAGGTCGGGCAAGTCGCGAAAGATGCGGTCCACCGGCGCGGGGCCGGTGCTGTCGAGCAGGCGCGAGGCGCTGCGCTCGGGGGCGGGGTGCTGGGCGATCAGCTCGGGGGGGAGGTGGAAATCGAAGTCGGCCACCGTGAGGGCGCGCGCGGATGGGGCAGATGAAGACATGCAGCTTGAGGGCCGGACAGGCCCGTTCCAAGTGAAGAAACAAAGGCCGTGATTGTCTCAGTTCTGCGCGGGCGATTCGGATTCAGCGAGGGCGGTGCATGTGGAACAGCTGTTCAGGGCCGATGCTGAAGTAGTCGGCCGGGCCGCCGCCGCGCAGGATGTGCCCGGCGTTCGCTGTGTCGTACACACCATTCTTCAGCAGGTGCGGTGCAATGTGCACACCCACCACCTCACCCAGCACCAGCCAGCTGTCGATGGGCGCGCCGGCTGCCGACGTCAGCCGCACGATCTGCGACAGCCGGCATTCGAAGCTCACGGGGCTCTCTTGCACCCGAGGGACGGACACCACACGGGAAGCCACCGGCGTGAGACCGGCCAGCGCAAACTCGTCCACTTCGGGCGCTACGTGAGCGCAGGTCTGGTTCATCTGTTCGGCCAGCGGGCGGGTCACCAGGTTCCACACGAACTCGCCGGTCGCTTCCACATTGCGCACCGAGTCCTTGTGTCCGATGCTGCAAAAGC
>JANPKR010000386.1:0-7841 GCA_031426175.1 Hydrogenophaga sp.
GCCAAGCGCCTGGTCGAACTCGGCAAAGACGTCGTCATCATGCTGGACTCCATCACCCGCCTGGCCCGCGCTTACAACAACGTGTTGCCCTCCAGTGGCAAGGTGCTCACGGGCGGTGTCGACGCCAACGCGCTGCAGCGCCCCAAGCGCTTCTTCGGCGCTGCCCGCAAGATCGAGGAAGGTGGCTCGCTCACCATCATCGCCACCGCACTGGTCGATACCGGCTCGCGCATGGACGAGGTGATCTTTGAAGAATTCAAGGGCACCGGCAACTGCGAAATCCACCTGGACCGCCGCCTTTACGAAAAGCGCGTGTTTCCCTCGATCCAGCTCAACCGCAGCGGCACCCGCCGTGAGGAGTTGCTGCTGCAGCCCGAGATCCTGCAGAAGACCCGGATCCTGCGCCAGTTCATGTACAACATGGACGAAATCGAGGCGATGGAAATGGTGCTCAAAAGCATGAAATCCACCAAGAACAACTCCGAGTTCTTCGACATGATGCGTCGCGGCGGCTGATCCGGACATTCCTGCTAAAATCGCAGGCTTTGCTAATTGCGACAAGTACAGGGAAATGGTTTCCCTGCGGCTGCCGCACCTGAACCTCAAGGACACGTCATGAAAGACGGCATTCACCCCAACTACCGCGAAGTCTGCTTCCAGGACCTCTCCAATGGCTTCAAATTCGTGACCCGCTCCTGCGCGAACACGAAAGAGATGATCAAGATGGAAGACGGCCGCGAGCTGCCTTTGTACAAGCTGGACACCTCCAGCGAGTCGCACCCCTTCTACACCGGCACGCAGAAAAGTGTGGACAACATGGGTGGTCGTGTGGAGCGTTTCCGCAACCGCTACGGCAAGGCAACGCCTGCCGCCAAGTAAGCGGCTGGCTGGTCAGCGTCCCGAGGGGCGCTGCATCCCGCGAAGAAAAAGCAGCTGGTTGCCCGGCTGCTTTTTTTTCGCCTGTCTTTCGCCCGTCTCCTTGCCGTCCCGCTGTCGCTAGCGCCTTGTATATTCCCCGCAGTGAACCAGCCTACCCCCGCCATCGTCACCCAGTCGGCCGTGCGCCGCTTGCCGCGGATCGCGCTCTTCCTGTTCTGCGTCGCTTACGTGCTGCCGGGTTTTCTGGGGCGCGAGCCCTGGAAGAACGCCGACGTGTCCGCCTTCGGCGTGATGCTGGAGATGGCCGCGGGCCACAGCGGCTGGTGGAGCCCGCAGGTGCTGGGGGTAGCGGTCGAAGAGGCTGGTCCGTTGCCTTATTGGCTGGGGGCGGTGTTTATCAAATTGCTGCCCTTCTTCTCGCCCGAGTTTGCTGTGCGCGTTCCCTTTGCACTGCTGCTGGCCCTGACCCTGCTCTGCACCTGGTACACGGTTTACCACCTCGCGCGTCAGCCGGCCGCGCAACCGGTGCAGTTCGCCTTCGGGGGCGAAGCGAAGCCGACCGACTACGCCCGCGCGTTGGCCGATGCAGGCCTGCTGGCACTCATGGCCTCCCTCGGGCTGGCACAGCTGTCGCACGAAACGACCCCCGATCTGGCGCGGCTCGCACTGGTTTCTCTGTTGCTCCTGACGGCTTCGCGTATGGCACACACCGGCCAACCGCAACCGCTGCGCAGCGTCGGCCTGTGGGCACTTGCCTTGCTCGCTCTGGTCTTCAGCGGCGCACCCTGGATCGCAGCCACACTCGGTGGTGGCCTGCTGATGGTTCTGTGGCTCTCCCGCCGGCATGTCAGCGAGCCCGACACCGCCTGGCTTTCCGATGAAGCGAACTCTCGGCGCGATCCCCTGGTCTGGGCAGGCTTGCTTCTGGTGCTGATCCTGGGGCTGTCGACGCTGGCCGGGCAAGTGCCGGTACCGGCCCTGCAAACCGCGCTGGCACAGGTGCAATGGCAGAGCTGGAGCAAGTTGTTGATCTGGTTCACCTGGCCGGCGTGGCCACTGGTGCTCTGGACGCTTTGGCGCTGGCGGAACCAGCTGCTGCGGCCACACGTCGCCCTGCCGCTGTGGGCAGCCCTGGTGAGCGTGGTGGACAGTGCGCTTTCCCCCGAGCGCGACCGCGCCCTGCTGCTGGCCCTGCCCGCCTTGGCAGCACTTGCAGCCTTTGCGCTGCCCACCTTGCGCCGCAGCGTTTCGGCACTGGTCGACTGGTTCACACTGATCTTTTTTTCGGGATGTGCGTTGGTCATCTGGGTGGTCTGGGTCGCGATGCAGACCGGAGTGCCGGCCAAGCCTGCAGCCAACGTGGCCAAGCTGGCGCCGGGGTACGTGCCCGAGTTCTCGCTGTGGTTGTTCCTGGTGGGGGCGGTGGCCACCGGTGCGTGGCTCTGGCTGGTGGCATGGCGCGTGGGCAAACATCGCCAGGCGTTGTGGAAGAGCCTCGTGCTGCCTGCGGCCGGCGCTACCTTGTGCTGGTTGTTGCTCATGACGCTGTGGCTCCCGTTGCTGGATTTTGGTCGCAGCTACGGTCCGGTCTCACGGCGCATCGCAACCCTGGTGCCGGCGCAGGGTTGTGTGCTGGCCGATGGTCTGAGCCAGGCGCAGATTGCAGCCCTGCAGTACCACGGCGCGCTGAAGCTTGTGCGCACCGGTGGTGATCAGGGAGAAGAATGTCAAAGCATGGTGGTGGCGCCAGCGAGCCAAGCCACGCTGCACCAACGCGTTGAGCTTACCCACTGGGCATTCAAATCGACGGTGAGCCGACTGACTGACAGCAAGGAAAGCCTGCTGGTCTACCAGCGCGTGGGCAACTGAAAATACCTCAAGCAGTGACGCGCTCGCGCACCCGGTTGGGTGGCAAGGCGATGGCGAATCGCGAGCCTTCGCCGACCGTGCTGTCGGCATCGATGTGTCCGCCGTGGCGCTGGGCAACGTGCTTCACGATGGCGAGACCCAGACCGGTTCCGCCAGTTTCACGCGAGCGACTGCGGTCCACGCGGTAAAAGCGCTCTGTCAGGCGCGGCAGGTGCTCGGCCGCTATGCCGGGACCGGTGTCCTTGACGAAGAACTCTGCCCAACCGTCGCTGCGCAAACGCCAGCCGGTCTGAATGAGACCGCCACCTGGCGTGTAGCGCACGGCATTGCTGAGCAGGTTGGACATCGCACTGAGCAGTTCGGTCTTGGCACCCGACACCCAGATGGCTGGCCCGGGCACCGGCTCTATGCGGTGCTGTGTCGCCGAGATGGCTTGGGTCAGTCCCCGGGCTTCCTGCACCACGTGTGTGAGCAGTTCGTCACCGTCGATCCATTCACCCGGGCCAGGCGCAGGACTGCCCTCCAGCCGAGAGAGAGTGAGCAGGTCGCTCACCAAGGTCTGCATGCGGTGGGCCTGCTGGCTCATGAGGCCAAGGTAGCGGGTGCGATCGGCCTCCTCCAGCGGGATGCTCTGCATGGTCTCCACAAAGCCGCTGAGCACTGTCAGCGGTGTGCGAATCTCGTGGGAGACATTGGCCACGAAGTCCCGGCGCATGGTCTCGGCCAACTGGACGGCTGTCACATCGCGCGTGAGCATGAGTTTGCGCTTTTTTCCGTAGGGATGGATTTGGAGTGAAATCTTGGAAGGCTGGGAAGGACGTGGTCCGATCCCGTCGATCTGGATCTCATGGTTGAACTCGCCACCCGCCAGATATGCGGTGAATGCCGGATTGCGCACCATGTTGCGTACGTATTGACCGAGGTCGCGCTGGGGATCAAAACCCAGGTGGTTGGCCGCCGTGAGGTTGGACCATTCGATACGACCTGCCGAATCCAGCAGCACCACACCATTGGGCGAAGCCTGAATCGCGGCCAGAAAATCTTCCAGCCGGGCGTCGCTGTTTTGCGCCTTTTTTTCCAGCTTCTTGATCAGCTTGCGGGCCCGATCCACCATCTCGCCCCAGGTGCCCGAGAGACGGGGCTGGCGGGTGACATCGGCCTTGTTGAGCCAGCGCAAAAAGCTGCGGGCCCGCAGACCGTCCAGAACCGACCAACCGAGGGCTCCCGACAGCGCACCGGCGAATGTCCATCCTGGGGAATCCTGCGTCCATCCCAGCACTGCTCCCAGTGCGACCAGGAGCAGCAGCTCAATGGCGCGCCGGGTCATGTGGTGGAAATGGGGGTGCCCTGCGCCGGTCGCCCGGAGTTGTTCATCGATGTGAGCCGGTAGCCCGCACCACGCACCGTTTCGATCATGCCGGAGGCTTCACCCAGTGATTCCCTCAGTCGCTTCACATGCACGTCCACGGTCCGCTCCTCGATGAAAACATGGTCGCCCCAGACCTTGTCGAGCAGCGTACCACGGGTGTGCACCCGCTCTGCGTGCTTCATGAGGTAGTGCAACAGCTTGAATTCGGTTGGCCCAACTTTGAGTTCCGAGCCGCGGAAGGTGACGCGGTAGGTGGCAGCGTCCAGAGCCAGCTCACCCACCTGCACCGAGTCGTTGACGATCTCGGGTGCGCGCCGGCGCAACACCGCGCGAATGCGCGCGAGCAGCTCCTGCGTGGAAAACGGTTTGGTGATGTAGTCGTCAGCACCAGCGTCCAGCCCTTGCACCTTGTCGCTCTCGTCGCTTCGCGCGGTCAACATGAGGATGGGAATGGTCTTGGTGCGCTCGTTCTTGCGCCAGCCGCGCGCCAACGAAGCACCGCTTTCACCCGGCAGCATCCAGTCCAGCAGGATCACATCGGGCAGCACTGCGTCCACCTCGCGCTGCGCAGCCACCCCGTCGAACACGACGGTGGGGGCGAAGCCGTTGTGCCGCAGGTTGACGGCGATCAGCTCGGCGATGGAGGGCTCATCCTCCACCACAAGAACGCGTGGCAGCTTCCTCATCCGACCACCGACTCGACTTGGGACATGGGGGTATGCCGAACGTCTTCACCCTTGACGATGAAGATGATCTGCTCGGCGATGTTCTTGGCATGGTCGCCCACGCGCTCGATCGACTTGGCCAGGAACAACAGATCGAGGCTGGGCGAGATGGTGCGAGGGTCTTCCATCATGTAGGTGATGAGCTTGCGCAGGAAGCCGTTGTATTCATCGTCGATGGCGTTGTCGCCCTTGATGATGGCCACAGCCATCGTGGTGTCCAGCCGCGCGAACGAATCCAGCGTCTTGCGCAACAGGGCCGATGCGAGGTCGGCGGCAACTCGCAGTTCGGAACTGGGCAGATTGCGCGGCGAGCCGTTTTCAATGATGGACTTGACCATGCGAGCGATGCGTGCCACCTCGTCGCCTGCACGCTCAAGGTTTTGCGTGGTGCGTGAGATCGCCATGAGAAACCGCAGGTCGCGCGCGGTAGGCTGGCGTCGGCCGATGGTGGAGATGATTTCGTGATCGATCTGGATTTCCATCTGGTTGATGCGAACTTCGTTCTCGATCACCTGATCGGCGGACTCCATGCTCATGTGCACGAGGGCATACACGGCCTGATGCAATTGGGATTCCACCAGACCACCCATCTCAAGGACTTGAGAAGAAATGGAGTTCAACTCGGCATCGAACTGGCTGGAAATGTGTTTGTCGCTCATGAAAATTCTCCCGTTGTGGATCGCAACTGATCGGTACTCGACGTCGGATTCAATCAGCCGAAGCGTCCAGTGATGTAGTCCTCGGTCTCGGTCTTGGCGGGCTTGAAGAATATCTGCTCGGTGGAGCCGAATTCGACCAGCTCACCGAGGTACATGTAGGCGGTGTAGTCGCTGCAGCGAGCGGCCTGCTGCATGTTGTGGGTGACGATGGCAATCGTGTAGTCCTGCTTGAGTTCGTGCACCAACTCCTCGACCTTGCCGGTCGAGATCGGGTCCAGCGCCGAGGTCGGCTCGTCCAGCAACAAGACCGACGGCTTCACTGCCACGCTGCGCGCGATGCACAGGCGCTGCTGCTGACCGCCCGAGAGCGACAGACCGCTCTGGTTGAGCTTGTCCTTCACTTCGTTCCACAGCGCCGCCTTGGAAAGCGCCCACTCCACGCGGTCATCCATCTCGCTCTTGCTCAGGTTCTCGTAGAGCTTTACGCCGAAGGCGATGTTGTCGTAGATCGACATGGGAAAGGGCGTGGGCTTCTGAAACACCATGCCGATGCGCGCGCGCAGCAGGTTGATGTCTTGCTTGTCATCCAGGATGTTGTGGCCGTAGAAGTTGATCTGGCCTTCGGCGCGCTGACCAGGATAGAGGCTGTACATGCGGTTGAGCGTGCGCAGCAGGGTTGACTTGCCACAGCCCGAAGGACCGATGAACGCAGTGACCTTGCGCTCTTCGATGTTCATGTTGACGTTCTTCAGGCCCTGGAACTTGCCGTAGAAGAAGTTGAGGTTGCGCAGTTCAAGCGCGTTTTTTGCAGCGACAGCGGGTTGTGCAGCGGTGGCGGAGTTGGGCATGGTTCTGTCCGGATTTTTGAATGTTTGGATTCGGATGGGCCGGCTTCAGCCCGGCGTTTTCTCGCGCAGGAACACGCGGGCCACGATGTTGAGCACCAGCACCGACAAGGTGATGAGCAACGCGCCACCCCAGGCCAGGCGAATCCAGTTGTCGTAGGGACTGAGCGCAAACTGGAAGATCACCACCGGCAGGTTGGCCATGGGCGCCCCCATGTCGGTGCTGAAGAACTGGTTGTTCAGGGCAGTGAACAGCAGTGGCGCGGTTTCGCCACTGATGCGGGCCACGGCCAGCAGCAGGCCGGTCATGACACCGCTCTTGGCCGCGCGCAGCGTCACCAGCGTGGCCACTTTCCAGCGCGGTGCACCCAGGGCAAAGGCGGCTTCGCGCAGGCTGCCCGGCACCAGGCGCAGCATGTTCTCGGTGGTGCGCACGACCACCGGGACGGCGATCAGCGACAGAGCCAGACTGCCCGCCCAACCCGAGAAGTTGCCCACGGTGGCCACGGCGATGGCGTAGACGAACAAGCCGAGCACGATGGAAGGAGCTGACAGCATGATGTCGGTGACAAAGCGGGTGAGTTCCGCGGTCTTGCTCGTGTCACCGTACTCGGCCAGGTACACCCCGGCGAACACGCCGATGGGCGTGGACACCAGCACCGAAAAGCCAACCATCATCAGGCTGCCCACGATGGCGTTGGCCAGACCACCACCCTCGCTGCCGGGCGCGGGTGTGGATTGGGTGAACATGTTCCAGTCGAGTGCGGCCAGACCGTTGGTCAGCAAAACGCTCAGGATCCAGAGCAGCACGACCAAGCCCAGCACCATGGCACCCATGGAGAGCGTCAAGCCGATGGCGTTCGTGCGCTGGCGGGTTTTGTAGATGGTGTTGTCGAGTTCCATGTCAGAAACCTTTGGCTTTTTCGGCGCGCATCATCATGACCTTGGCCGCTGAGAGCACCAGGAATGTGATCACGAACAACAGGAAACCCAGCGCAAACAGGGTGGAGAGGTGGAAGTCGGCTGCTTCGCCAAATTCGTTGGCCAGGGTGGAGGCAATCGAGGTGCCTGGCGAGAACAGCGAGGTCGGCATGCGGTTGGCATTGCCGATCACAAACGTGACCGCCATGGTCTCGCCCAAGGCACGACCGAGACCCAGCATGATCCCGCCGATGACGCCCTTCTGCGTGTAGGGCAACACCACGCGGCGCACCACCTCCCAGGTCGTGCAGCCCAGTCCGTAGGCCGATTCGCGCAGGATGGGCGGCACGATTTCGAACACGTCGCGCATCACCGCCGCCACGAAAGGCAGCACCATGAAGGCCAGCACAATGCCGGCGGCCAGAATGCCGAACCCGTTGGTGCTGCCACCAAACAAAAAGCCCACCAGCGGCATACCGCCCAGCACGTTTTGCACCGGAACCTGAAAGTAATCAGCGAACAGCGGGGCAAACACAAACAGGCCGAACATGCCGTAAATGATGGACGGCACAGC
>JANPKR010000387.1:0-1831 GCA_031426175.1 Hydrogenophaga sp.
GGCGGATCGTGGGATGCCGACGGCGCCAGCGACGACGACGGCCCGGGCGAAGGTGGTGAACGTGCCCGTTTTCGGGCCGTTTTCATATCCGATCTGCATCTGGGTACCGCCGGGTGCCAGGCGCGACCGCTGCTGGATTTCCTCAAGCACCACCCGAGCCACACGCTGTATCTGGTGGGCGACATCATCGACGGCTGGCAACTGCGTCGCAAATGGTTCTGGCCGCAGGCACACAACGATGTGGTGCAGAAGCTCTTGCGCCGCTCACGCAAGGGTTGTCGCGTGGTTTTTGTGCCCGGTAACCACGATGAATTCGCGCGCCAGTTCGACGGCCACAACTTTGGCGGTATCGAGGTGGCCAACGAGGCGGTGCACACCACCGCCGACGGTCGTCGCCTGTGGGTGGTGCACGGCGACTACTTCGATGGCGTGATCCAGTGCGCCAAGTGGCTCGCGTACCTGGGCGACAACGCCTACGAGTTCACCCTCAAGCTCAATCGCCACCTCAATTCACTGCGTGCCCGCATGGGGCTGCCCTATTGGTCTCTCTCCCAGTACCTCAAGCACAAGGTCAAGAGCGCTCTGAACTACGTGACCGACTTCGAGCGCGCGGTGGCCGCAGAAGCCCGCTCGCGTGGTTACCAGGGGGTGGTTTGCGGTCACATACACCGCCCCGAGATGCGCACCATCGACGGCACGCTTTACTGCAACGACGGCGACTGGGTGGAAAGCCTCTCCGCCTTGGTTGAGCACATGGACGGCCGCCTGGAGCTCGTGCACTGGAGCCCACAGACCGCGGCACCCGTTGGTGCCCAGGGAGACAACAATGAAGATCTTGATCGTGACGGACGCCTGGCAACCCCAGGTGAATTCGGTCGCCACCACGCTGGCTGAGCTGGTTCGCCAACTCCAGATCAGCGGCCATGAGGTCGTGGTGATCCAGCCCGGGCAGTTCCGCACCCGACCTTGTCCCGGTTTCCCGAGCCTCAACATCGCGTGGTTCCCTGGTGCCAGGCTGCGTGAACTCATGGACCATGCAGAAGCCCACGCCATCCACATCGCCACCGAAGGCCCGCTGGGGTGGGCAGCGCGGCGGCATTGCCTGCGCCGCCACTGGCCCTTCACCACCGCGTTTCACACCAAGTTTCCCGAAATTCTCAAGGACGCATTTGGCCTGCCCGTGAGTTGGGGCTATGCGTTGCTGCGCTGGTTCCACCGGCCCTCCAGCGGCGTGATGGCCCCGAGTCAGGGGGTGTTGAACATGCTGCAAACGCGCGGGTTTGGCCGCCTGCGGTTGTGGACCCACGGTGTCGATACGCGTCTGTTTGCATTGACCGACAGCAGCCAGCCCTGTGCTTCGCTGGGACCATTGGCTCACCCGGTGAGCCTTTATGTCGGGCGCATCGCGCGCGAGAAGAACATCGAGGCCTTTCTGGCGCTGGACGTTCCCGGCAGCAAGGTGGTTTGCGGCGTCGGTCCTCTGGCCTCCAGCCTGCGGGCGCGTTACCCCAACGTGCACTGGCTTGGTGTGCTGCCCCGGCACGAGCTGGCACAGGTCTACGCCTGCGCCGATGTGTTCGTGTTCCCGGCGCGCGGCGAAACCTTTGGCCGGACCATGCTGGAAGCCATGGCCAGCGGTGTGCCTGTGGCCGCCTACCCGGTGGACGGCCCCATGCAGGTGCTGGGCGAGAGCCGCGCGGGCGCCATGCGCGAAGACCTGCGTGAAGCCTGGGTCGAGGCGCTCAAGGTCAAGCGCCATGAGGCTCGCGATCGCGCGCTGCAGTTTGGCTGGGGTCGGGCTGGCCCCCTGTTCCTCTCACACCTTGTGGTG
>JANPKR010000388.1:0-3715 GCA_031426175.1 Hydrogenophaga sp.
GGTGCGCGCGACTCAACGCTGTTCGACCTCAATGGTCGTGTGGCTGAAGGCTGGCTCAAGCTGATCGAGGACCACCCAGGTCGCTTTCTGGCGGCCAGCGACTACCGCCCTGCGGTGGAAAAGAACTACCCCAGGCAGATCGAGCACCAGCGCCGGGAGATCCTCGCTGGGTTCTCCAGCGGCACGCAGCGAAAACTCGCGTTTGAAAACGCGTGGCGCCTGGTCACGGGCAGCGACTGGGCTTAGGCGTAGCGCAGCCGTAGTTCGCGCTTGAGCAGCTTGCCACTCGGATTCTTGGGCAGGCTGTCGGTGAACACCACGCGCTTCGGGCTCTTGAAGGTGGCCATGTGCTGGGTGCAGTGCGCGATCACCTCGGCCTCAGACAGCTGGTGCCCGGCCTTCACCACGATCACCGCCGTGACCGCTTCCACCCACTTCGCGTCGGGCAGACCGATCACCGCCACCTCGCTCACGCCGCCCAGGCGGTAGATCATTTCCTCTACCTCGCGGCTGGCCACGTTCTCCCCGCCGGTCTTGATCATGTCCTTCTTGCGGTCGACCACGGTGATGTAACCCTCGTCGTCGATCAGGGCCAGGTCGCCGCTGTGGAACCAGCCACCTTCAAACGATGCGGCAGTGCGCTCAGGGTCGTTGAAGTAGCCCAGCATCAGATGCGGCGAGCGGTGCACGATCTCGCCGACCTCGCCCACCACCACGTCGTCCATCGCGTCGTTGACCACCCGCGTTTCCACGTTGAGAACCGCCTTGCCACACGAGCCGGGTTTGCGCAGCTGGTCCTGCGGCCCCAGCATGGTGGCCAGTGGCGCGATTTCGGTCTGGCCGTACAGGTTCCACAGCCGCACCGCCGGCAGTCGTGAGGCCAGTTCTTTCAGCACCTCCACCGGCATGATGGAAGCACCGTAGTAGCCCTTGACCAGGCTCTTCAGTTTTGCGGCATCGAAGAGCGGCGAGCGCAGCAGCGCGATCCACACCGTGGGTGGCGCAAAGAAGCTGGTGATCTGGTGCTTTTCGATAAGCGCCAGCAGGTTGTCGGGCACGGGCTTGGAGGTGATCACGTTGCTGCTGCCGATGTAGATCGCGGGGCCGAAGAACACGTCGAGCTGCGCGCAGTGGTAGAGCGGCAGCGCGTGCAGCGAGCGGTCCACCTCGGCGATTTCGGCGTTGATCACGCAGCTCACGTACTGCCACAGCACGGCGTCGTGCGTGAGCATGGCCCCTTTGGGTGTGGATTCGGTGCCGCTGGTGTAGACGATCTGCGCCAGGTCGAAACTGCCCAGGTTCACCTCGGGCAGCGGGTCAGGGCAGGCGGCGAGGTGGTCGAAGCGGTGCATGGCGGGATCGGGCTCGCTGGCGTCTTCGCTCGGCAGCCAGATGAAGCGCTCCACCGCAGTGTCCAGCGATGAGGCCTCCCGGGCGAGGGCGGCCAGGCCGCTGTCGGTGGCGAGGGTCTTGGCGCCCGCATGGCGCAGGATGTAAGCCACTTCGTCGGCCTTGAGCATGAAGTTGATGGGGACCATCACCGCGCCGCGGCGCGCCAGGGCGAAACGCAGCGCCGCAAATCCATGGGAGTTGCGCGCCAGCACGGCCACTTTGTCGCCTTCTTCGACCCCCAGCTGCGCCAGCC
This sequence comes from Hydrogenophaga sp., assembly GCA_031426175.1. Lineage (GTDB taxonomy): Bacteria > Pseudomonadota > Gammaproteobacteria > Burkholderiales > Burkholderiaceae_C > Hydrogenophaga. The sequence continues at coordinate 1,646 of JANPKR010000388.1, forward strand.
CGGCCGCCAGGCGGCTCACCAGGGCGTCGAAGTCGGCATAGCTCCAGTTGGTGTCACCGCAGACGATGGCGGTCTTGTCGGGTAGGCGCAGGGCCGTGCGGTGCAAGGCGTCGGCGATGGTCTGGCGGCGCACCACCGGCGGAAGGGTCGTGGACATGCATGGGCTCCTGAAGGGATGGTCTACGGCTTGCGCCGGTGGCCTGATTGAAGCCGAATCAACGGCATTGACCATGCGCGTTTTCACCAGCCTGCTGTCACCTTTGCACACGGCATGACCGCCAAACCTTCACAGGCCGCGGTCTATCATCGGCCAATGAATCCCGTCTCACTCAGCCACACGCTCGTGACCCGCTGGGGTCATCGCATGCGGCTGTGGTGGACCACCTGGTGGCAGGTGGTGATGCTGGGGGCGCAGATTCTGGTGATGGCGCTCACACCCGCGAGCTACGCCACGGGCGCGCGCCGCCAGAGCGTGTCGTTGCACATCGTTCAGGCCACCACACCGTTGCTCACGGGTTTTCTTGTGCTCTCGGCGCTCATCAGCCTGGTGCTGATCCGCATCGTGGTGGCCACGGCTTACAGCTACGGCCTGTCGCAGTACACGCTGGGGGTGCTGGTGCGCACGCTGGTGCTGGAGCTCATTCCGCTGTACGCGGCCATGTTCGTCGCGGCGCGTTACGCCATGCCGGGCGCGCAGGTGGTTCGCGAGCAGCTGTCTGCCCACCAGCGCGCGGGCCAGGCATTGGGCCAGGGGGTGCTGTTGACCACCGAGCTGCTGCCTCGCGCCCTGGCGTCCATGTTTTCGGTGCTGATGCTGGCGGCGCTGAGCTGCGTGATCGCGCTGGTGCTCACCTACGTCACGGTCTATGGCTTTTCGCAATGGGGCCTGCCGGGCTACACGCGCAGCGTGGGCCAGGTGTTCACGCCGGCCGTGACGTTGATCTTCACGCTCAAGACCTTGTTTTTCAGTCTTGCGGTGGCGGTGGTGCCGCTGGCCGGCAGTGCGCAGCAGGACGCGCAAGGGCTGTACGCGCAACGCAGCGACATTTCGGAGTTCGCTCGCCTGTTCTCTGTCGTGCTGCTCATCGAAATCATGTCGCTGGTCGGCAACTACTACTGATCCCCCATGAACGCCACACCCGACGATCCCAAGGTCTCCGAGACACCCGAGGTCAAGAACCTCGAGTTCAAGGCCGCGCTGTTGCTGCTGGCCATGCTGGTGCTGGTGGTCGGCTCGGCGCTGTATGTGATGTTTGCGCGCGGTATGTTTGAAGACACGCAGCGGCTGGTGCTGATCTCCGACGACTCCGAAGGCGTGGTGGTCGGCATGGACATGACCTTCGCCGGGTTTCCCATCGGCCGCGTGGCTCGAATCGAGCTGGGTGCGGACGGCGCGGCGCGCATCCTCGTCGATGTGCCGAGCAAAGACGCCAAGTGGCTGCGCACCTCCAGCATCTTCACCATGGAGCGCGGCCTGGTGGGCGGCACGCGTATCCGCGCCTACAGCGGCGTGCTGGACGACCCGGCGCTTCCCGATGGCGCCGAGCGAACGGTATTGCGCGGCGACACGGCGGCTGAAATCCCGAAGCTGGCGGCGAGCATGCGCGAGGTGCTGGAGAACGTGGCCGCGCTCACGAAAAAAGACGCTGCACTCGACGCCGCGTTGACCAACGTACAAAGCGCCACCGAACGGCTCAAGGGACCCCAGGGTGCCATGGGTGTGCTCATGGGCAACGACGAAGACGCGAAAAAGCTGGTGCTCACCATCGAGCGCGCAAACGCCTTGCTGGCGCGCGCCGACGCGCTCACGGCGCGCATGGACAGCCTGGTGAGCAATGCCAACCAGCAGGTGTTTGGGCAGGGCACCGACCAGCGCGGTCTGGTGGCCGATGCCCGCGTGACCGTGCAACAGCTCAACGGCCTGCTGGCCGAAGCGCGAACCAGCCTGCAGAAGGTGGACTCGGTGCTGGTGGAGGCGCAGGGCATTGCCAGCAACACCCGCGAGGCCACCACCGACCTCGGTGTTTTGCGCGGCGAAGTCGAGTCCAGTCTGCGCAAGGTGGACGGGCT
>JANPKR010000389.1:0-2351 GCA_031426175.1 Hydrogenophaga sp.
GCCAGCCCTGCGGCGCGGCGGAGTCGGGCGCATGGATGGCCACACCCGTGTTCACAGGCTGAGCACCTGGTGCGGCGTGTCGTCCAGCGCCACGCCCTGGTGGCTGGTGAGCACCACCGAGCCGCCGCGCAGCAGCTGCGAGCGGATCAGGCCTTCAAGCCACGCGGTGGCGGCGGTGTCGAGCGCGTTGAAAGGCTCGTCGAGCACCCACAGCGGTGACGAACGCGCGAGCACCAGGCGGGCGAGTCCACAGCGGCGGCGCTGGCCCTGCGAGAGGCGGCGCGCGGGAGTGCGCTCGAAGCCGCGCAGGCCCGCATCGGTCAGGGCCTGCAGCGCGCCTGCGCGTTGGGCCACTTGGCCGCCGAGTGTGCAGGCGGTGAGCAGGTTGTCCAGCGGCGACAGATCGTCCTTGAGTGCGGCGGCGTGGCCCAGGTACACCAGATCGCGACCCCACTGCTCGCGCTGCGCTGCCAGCGTCTGGCCGCGCCACAGCACCTGGCCCTCGGTGGGGCTGAGCAGGCCACACATCAACCGCAGCAGGCTGGTCTTGCCGGCGCCGTTGGCCCCGCCTACCCGCAGCAGCTGGCCGCCGGACAACTGCAGGTTCAGGCCGCTGAACAGGGTGCGTCCCCCACGAACGCAGCTCACCTGTGTCAGGGCCAGTGCCTCGCTCATGGGAGTGCTTTCATGCAGGACGTGGGGTGCTTCACCGGCGTGTCTCAAAAATCATCTGTCAACTTGACGTGACACTTATAGCACCAGACGTTTTGATGAACAAACCGGAAAAACCCATGGCACGTATGGACTTCGAGTGGTGGGCGGGGGCATTTCCGGTCCGCCGACGACGGCATCGTTTGTGTGCGCTGCACAAGAAAAGACCCTTTGACAATTGCAAGTGTCATGTTAGATTGACACCTAGTGATGTCACACATCGATGACATCCCGACCAAGGTCAAGGGGCTCTCATGGACATGATGACTCGCATACAAGCCGCGCTGGATCACGAACTGACCCAGGCCAGCAGCCCCAGCGCCCCACCCCGTTTGATGGCCGCCATGCGCCACGCGGTGTTCCCTGGCGGTGCCCGTATCCGCCCGCAGCTGTGCCTGGCGGTGGCCGGCGCCTGTGGCGAAGACGCTCCCGCTCTCACCAACGCCGCTGCCATGGCCATCGAGCTGCTGCACTGCGCCTCGCTGGTTCACGACGACATGCCCTGCTTCGACGACGCCGACCTGCGCCGCGGCCAGCCCACGGTGCACAAGGTTTACGGCGAACCACTGGCCCTGCTCACCGGCGACGCGCTGATCGTCATGGCCTACCAGATCCTCGCCCGTGCCGGGGCCTTGCATCCGACCCGGCTGGCCGGGCTGATCGAGACCGTGTGCATCGGCACCGGGGCACCCGACGGCATCGTGGCCGGCCAGGCCTGGGAATGCGAGAACCGCGTGGACCTGGGCCAGTACCAGCGCGCCAAGACCGGCGCCCTGTTCGTTGCCTCCACCTGCGCCGGTGCCCAGGCCGCAGGCGCCGACCCCGAAGACTGGCGCGCCCTGGGTGAATGCCTGGGCGAGGCCTACCAGGTGGCCGACGACATCCGCGACGTGTTGATGCAGGCCGACGAGCTGGGCAAACCCGCCGGGCAGGACGCACAGCACGGCCGCCCCAGCGCTGCGGCCAACCTCGGCCTCGTCGGCGCCATCGACCATTTCCACGGCCTGATGCAGGCCGCCATCGATTCGGTGCCCGAATGCCTGAGCCGCCGCGCGATGCGCCAGCTGGTGCTGCACGAGTCGCGCCGCCTGATCCCGCAGAGCACCTGCGACCGCATCGAGCTGCAGCGCACCGCCGACCACCCCGCCGTGCGCCTGGCCGCCTGAAAGCCCCACACCATGGCCGCCCTGGACGCCCTCAAACCCCAGTCGGATGTTCCGCCCTCGTGGCGCGATCGCCTGGCCAGCCGCATCGACCAGTGGATGACCAGCCCCGCGCTCAACCGCTGGGCCAGCAGCAGCGTGCTGACCCGCTGGCTGGTGCGCCGCCGCTCGGCGCAGCTGTTCGATCTCATGGCCGGCTTCGTGCATTCGCAGGTGTTGCTGGCCTGTGTGCGCCTCAAGCTGTTCGAACACGTGCTGGAGGCACCGCGCACCGCCGACGAACTGGCCACGCTCTGCCGTCTGCCCACCGCCCAACTCGCGCGCCTGCTCGATTCGGCCGTGGCCCTGCACCTGCTGGAGCGGCGCGGCGCTGGTCGCTACGGCCTGGGCACCATGGGCGCGCCGGTGGTGGCCCACGCCGGCATCCGCGACATGATTGAACACAACGCTGTGCTCTATGACGACATGCGCGATCCG
>JANPKR010000390.1:0-17717 GCA_031426175.1 Hydrogenophaga sp.
CTGCAGACCGCCGGCAAGGTGCAACTGGCCACGGTGGACCTGAGCCGCGAAGACCACGACAGCTACTACCTCGGCTACAGCAACGGTGTGCTCTGGCCGGTGTTCCACTACCGCTTGGACCTCGCCGATTTCGACGCCGGCTACATCGGTGGCTACCGGCGCGTGAACCAGATGATGGCGCACAAACTGGCCGGGCTGCTGCGCCCCGATGACGTGATCTGGGTGCACGACTACCACCTGATCCCGCTGGCCGCCGAGCTGCGCGCCATGGGCTGCCAGCAGCGCATGGGTTTTTTCCTGCACATCCCGCTGCCGCCCCCGCTGATATTGGCTGCGGTGCCCGAACACGACTGGCTCATCCGCTCCCTCTTCGCCTACGACCTGGTGGGCCTGCAGAGCGAGGCTGATGTGTCGCACTTTTCGCGCTATGTCGGCACCGAAACCCAGGCCGATGTGCTCGGAGAGCACGAGTACCGCGCTTTCGGCAAGACGCTGCAGGTGCAGGCCTTCCCGATCGGTATCGATGTGGACGAGTTCATCGCGCTCGGCGAGGCGCCTGAAGCGCGAGACATGTACACGCAGATGAAGGATGAGTACTCGCGCCGGCGGCTGCTGCTTGGTGTGGAGCGCATGGACTACTCCAAGGGCCTGCCACAACGCCTCAAGGCCTTTCGGCAGTTGCTGCAGGCCTATCCGGAAAACCTCGGCAGCGCCACGCTGATCCAGATCGCCGCGCCCAGCCGCGAATCGGTCGACGCGTATGCCGCATTGAGTCAGGAACTGGAGAGCCTGTGCGGCGCCATCAACGGCAACTTCGGTGAACTCGACTGGATGCCGGTGCGCTACATCCACCGCAACGTGGCGCGCAAGCGCCTGCCGGGCCTGTACCGCGTGGCCAGCGTGGCACTGGTCACGCCGCTGCGCGACGGCATGAACCTCGTGGCCAAGGAATTTGTGGCAGCGCAGGACCCGGACGATCCGGGTGTGCTGGTGCTCTCGCGTTTTGCCGGCGCGGCCGAGCAAATGCGCGAGGCCTTGCTGGTCAATCCGTACGACACCACCCGCACGGCCGAGACGATCCAGCGCGCCCTGCAGATGCCGCTTGAAGAGCGCCAGCGCCGCCACCAGGCGCTGCTGGCCGGTATCCGCAAGCACGACGTGCACTGGTGGCGCCAGCGCTTCCTGGACGCGCTGGCCGCCGTTCCCGCCCAGTAGGCCCCCACCCGCTCGCGCGGGCTCGCCGGCCGGCGCGAGCGTTGCCTTTTCACGAACCGGAGGACCCGATGAACGACACCTTGATGGATACCGCAACCCGCGCCTGGGCCAGCCTGGGCGGTGCCGCCACCACGCTGCTGCGCGTGACCCTCATCCTCGTGGCAGCGTGGTTGCTGATCGCCGTCTTGCAGCGCGCCATCCGCACCCTGCGCGAGCGCATCGCCGGCCGCATGGACGACCGCGAGTCGGCCAAGCGCGCTGAAACGCTGGGCCGCGTGTTCCGCTACCTCGCCTCGGTGGTGGTCAGCCTGATCGCGGGCATGCTGGTGTTGGCCGAGCTGGGCGTGTCGGTGGCACCCATCCTGGGCGCGGCCGGCGTGGTCGGTCTGGCGGTGGGCTTTGGTGCGCAGAGCCTGGTGAAGGATTTTTTCACCGGCTTTTTCATCCTGCTGGAGAACCAGATCCGCCAGGGCGACGTGGTGAAGATCGGCGACCACGCCGGCTCGGTCGAGGTGGTCACGCTGCGCTACGTGCAGCTGCGCGACTACGACGGCAACGTGCACTACGTGCCCAACGGCCACATCAGCACCGTGATCAACATGACGCGGGGTTTCAGCAACGCGGTGATGGACATCGGCGTGGCCTACCGGGAAAACGTGGACGAGGTGACGGCGGTGATGCGCAGCGTGGCGGCAGAACTGCAGAACGAGCCCGCCTTCCAGCACAAAATCCTGACCGAGCTGGAGATCGCCGGTGTGGAAAGCCTGGCCGACTCGGCCGTGGTCATCCGCTGCCGCTTCCGCACCTTGCCGCTGGAGCAATGGGGCGTCAAGCGCGAGTACCTGCGACGGGTGAAGGCCGCTTTTGACAAGCACGGCATCGAGATTCCCTACCCCCACATGACGGTGTACGCCGGCCAGGACCGCCAGGGCAAGGCGCCCGCCTTTTCGCTGCAGCAGCTCACCGAGGGCTGACCCGGGCTCGCTGGTGGGCGATTGCCCCAGCTGTCGGCAGGGCCGGCAGGCCTGTGCCACGATGCGGCGATAAGGAGCCCACCATGACTGCTCGCAACCCTCTCAACCGCTCGCTGGCCGCCGGCATCCAGCGGGTGGGTTTTCGCAAGTGGTACGAACGTGAGCTCCTGTCCAGCCACGCGCACATGGCGCTGGCCCTGATTGCGGCAGTGGCCATGATGGCCAGCTTCGAAGCATTCCGCGGCGGCAGTGCCGGCGAAAAACTCACGAACACCGCTTTTGTGCTGGTGTGTGGGGCCATCGCGCTCTGGTCCATGCGCCGCTACCTCTACCTGCTCATGCACGCCGAGGAAATGGCCAACCAGGCCAACTGCGCCCAGTGCCAGGCCTACGGTCTGCTCAAGCTGCAGGAGGTAGAGGACAGACGGCTTGCGGCACAACGCCTTGTCCCGGTTTGCTGCAAGCGCTGCGGCTTCCAGTGGAATCTGCAGGACGATTGAGCCCCCACGCTCCCCCGCTGCGCGTGGTCCGCTGCCCCCCGAGGGGGCTGGCCCCGCCTTGGGGCGGCCCGGCGGCGGGTCCGCGCTGAGCCCCCACGCTCCCCTGAAGGCCAGCGCCGGATAATTGGGCGATGGCACACCTCCTGATTGTGGAAGACGACGAACTCCTGCGCGACGGGCTCAGCGCCCAGCTCATGCAGGCCGGCCACCGCATCACCACAGCCGAGGACGGTCAGATCGCGCTGGACAGGCTGGAAGTCGAGCCGTTCGACGGTGTGGTGCTGGACCTGGGCTTGCCCCGCGTGGATGGCCTCACCGTGCTGCGCAGGCTGCGCCAGCGCCTGCCCGCCATGCCCGTGCTGGTTCTCACCGCGCGCGACGGGGTGGAAGACCGCGTGGCCGGCCTCAACGCCGGGGCCGATGACTACCTGACCAAGCCCTTCAGCCTCGACGAGCTGCAGGCGCGTTTGCAAGCCCTCTTGCGTCGAGCCAATCTGCCCTCGGCCAGTGTCGGCAATGCCGGCGAGGACCAGGGCGCGCTGCGCCTGGACGCCCAGCTGCAACGCGCCTGGCTGGGCAGTGAAGCCATCGACCTCACCCCCCGCGAATGGACCCTGCTCGAGCTGCTCGTGCGCCACAGTGGGCGCGTGGTCAGCCGGGACGATGTGCTCAGCGCCTGGCAGACCGTGGCGGGTGAGACGGGCGCGCTGGCCTCCAACGCGCTGGAGGTGTATGTCCACCGCCTGCGCCGCAAGCTCACCGGCTCACCGCTCAACATCCGCAACATCCGCGGACTGGGCTACCTGCTCGAAAAGACCAGCGAGTAGGCACCGCTTGAACAAACCCTCGCTCCTCTCGCTGCAACGCCAGTTGATGCTGTGGCTGCTGCTGCCGCAGCTGGTGCTGTGGGCCGGGGGCGGCCTGCTCACCTACCGCCTCGCATTGAGCTACGCCGAAAAGGCCATCGACCAGTCGCTCATGCAGTCGGTGCGGGCGCTGGCGCGGCAGGTCAAGCCGATCGGTTCGGGTCTGCTGATCGATTTCCCGCGCGCCGCGCAAGACGTGTTGTCTCAGGACCCCACCGACCCATTGAGCTACCTGGTCACCTCGCCACCCGGCCAGTTTCTGCTGGGTAACCCGCGCCTGCCCGCCCCACCCGGAGCGCCCACCCGTTTCGGTGAACCCCTGCAGTACGGCGCCAGCCTCGATGGCCTGCCGATGCGCATTGTGGCCATGGACGTGAGCTACGGCGATGTCGGCTCGCCGCAAACGCTGCGCGTGCAAGTGGGCAAAGGCACAGCGGCACAGCAGCAGATCGCCCGCGAGCTGGTGGCCGACCTGCTGGTGCCACTGCTGGGCCTGGGCTTGCTGCTGAGCTTGCTGGTCTACGGCGGCATCCGCCGGGGTCTGGCGCCGCTCAAACGGCTCACCGGTCAGCTGGAGAACCGTTCCGTCAACGCACTTTCTCCCATCGGCATGACCCAAGCCCCCAGCGAGGTGCACACGCTGGTGCAGGCGGTCAACGGCCTGCTCGGCGAGGTGGAGCGCAGCGTGGTGCAGGAGAAACGCTTTCTCAACGATGCGGCCCACCAGCTTCGCACCCCACTGGCCGGGCTCATCAGCCAGGTGGAGCTGGCGCAGCGCGAAACGCAGGACCCGGTGCTCGGCGCGCGCCTGGCCAAGGTGCTCACCGGCGCCGAGCGCAGTGCCCACCTGGTGCACCAGTTGCTCACGCTGGCCCGCACCGAAACCCATGCGCGCCGCGAGCCACTGGACCTGGCGGAACTGGCGCGGGAAGTGGCCCGCGAATGGACCCCTCGCGCCATGGCCGCGGGCATTGACCTGGGCTACGAGGGGGTGGAGCACTTGCGGCTGGAAGGGGACGCGCTGCAACTGCGCGAGGCCCTGGCCAACCTCATCGACAACGCATTGCGCTACACCCCGCGCGGCAGCAGCGTCACGCTGGCGGTGGCCGCACGCGCCTCGGGCGCCGAACTCGCGGTGGAAGACAACGGCCCGGGTCTCACCGACGAGGACATGACCCATGTGTTCCAGCGCTTCTGGCGCGCCAGCGAACGGCCCGGTGGCTGCGGTCTGGGGCTTGCCATCGTGCGGGAAATCGCGCACCGGCACGGCGGCGAGGCCCGCGTGGAGCGAGCCTCGCCCCACGGGCTGCGGGTCGTGCTGCGGTTCGGTTGACCAGCTCGGTCAGCCGAACACCGAATCGCTCTCGGCGTGTGCGCTGCCCACAAAAACGCGCAGCACAGTCCCCTCACCGTCCTGCTCCCACAGTCGACCCTGCACGGTGAACTGCCGCCCGCCGAGCCGGAACACATCGCCGGTCATGGGCGCCACACCGTGACCGCGCCAGTAGTCGGGCACGGCGAGCGATGTGCGACGTATCCAGGTTTGGTCTTCGGGGTTGAACACGAGAGCAATGCGCGGGTTGGACTGGCTCATGGAAGGCTCCTGGGACGACGAAGGATTCAGACAGGGTGGCAGCTTGGCTCAGCCATCGTCGCAGCTTGAGGCTTGACTGCGGTCAGGCGACCTCGCGGCCTGTGGCCGCGGACCAGATCCGGTACCAGCTCTGCGCGTCCATGGGCAGCTCCATCGCGTCGGCAGCCTGCTGGTAAGCCTGCACCCGCCGCGAGCCCAGCACCGGCACCGGGCGCGAGGGAAGGCGCAGCAGCCAGGCGATGGCCACCGCCTCGGGGGACGTGCTCCACCCGGCGGCCAGCGCCAGCAGGGTCTGGCGCACCCGCAACGTGACCTCGTCCGTCCCGGTGAACAGGCGTCCGCCCGCCAGCGGGGACCACACCATGGGTGAAAAACGAAGCGCCTGGGCCTGGTCCAGTGTGCCGTCGTCCAATGCATCCAGGTGAAGGGGTGAACATTGCAGCTGGTGGGTCACCAGAGGGAGGTGGGCATCGAGCAGGGCCAGCTGCGAGGTTGTGTGGTTGGACACGCCGAAGTGCAGCACCTTGCCCTCGACGCGCAAGCGCAAGAACACATCGGCCAGCTCGGCGGCGTTCATCAGCGCGTCGGGGCGGTGGATGAGCAGCACATCCAGGTGATCGGTGCGCAGTTCTCTGAGCGAGTTCTCCACCGAGGAACGCACATGCGCCGGTGAGGTGTCGTAATGTTTGATGCGGTGTTCGGGTCGATGCGCATTCACCAGCTTGATGCCGCACTTGCCCACGATCTGCATTTGCTGGCGCAGCCCGGGTTTCAGGGCAAGCGCCTCCCCGAACAAGGTCTCCACGGTGTATCCACCGTAAATGTCGGCATGGTCAAACGTGGTGATGCCCAGGTCGAGGCAGGCCTCGATCCAGCCCACCCGCTGCTGCGGGCTCAGGCCCCACTCGGCCATGCGCCAGGCACCGGCGGCGATGCGGGAGAAGACCGCGCTGCGACTTTCGATGACCGGCACCGCACTCACGCGAGCCGCCGACCGGAATCGGGATCGAACCAGTTCACGTGTGGAGCCTGAGCCTCCAGCCCCACGCGGTCGCCAGGTGCCACACGAACCTGTGGCGCGGTGCGCACCGTCACGTCGCCGGCCTCGGTCTTGATCACCACAAAAGTGTCGGCCCCGGTGGGTTCAACCACGCTGACTTCGCCGCGCCAGGGCGCAGCGTCGGTCAGGGTGATGTGCTCTGGACGCAGGCCCATGAGCGCGGCGGTGTGACCCGCGCCAGGGCAGGCCAGCGGCAGGTCGGCCCCCGCGATGCTGAAGCCGCGCGCGGCCTCGGCCACGCTGCGCCCGGGCACCAGGTTCATGGTGGGTGAGCCGATGAAAGTGGCGACGTAGGTGTTGGCTGGGCGGTTGTAGATCTCGTCGGGCGTGCCGAGCTGCTGGAGGATGCCGTCTTTCATCACCGCGATGCGGCTGCCCAGCGTCATGGCCTCGATCTGGTCGTGTGTCACGTACACGCTGGTGATGCCGCTGGCCTGGTGCAGGCGCTTGATCTCGGCACGCATCTCCACGCGCAGCTTGGCGTCCAGGTTGGAGAGCGGTTCGTCGAACAGAAACAGCTGCGGCTGGCGCGCCAGGGCCCGGCCCATGGCCACACGCTGCCGCTGACCTCCCGAGAGCTGGCTGGGCCGGCGGTCGAGCAGGTGCTCGATCTGCAACATGGCGGCCACCTCGGCAATGCGGCGCTGGCGCTCGGGCTTGGGCACCTTGCGCATCTCCAGCGCAAAGCCGATGTTGTCGGCCACGCTCATGGTCGGGTAGAGCGCATAGCTCTGGAACACCATGGCGATGTCGCGCTGCGCCGGCGCCACACCCACCACATCTCGGCCAGCAATGCGGATGGCGCCCTCGGTGGGTTCTTCGAGGCCCGCGATGATGCTCAGCAGCGTGGATTTGCCGCAGCCCGAGGGACCCACCAGGATGAGGAACTCACCCGGGGCCACAGCGATGTCGATCTTCTTCAACACCTCCACCGCCTTGTCGCCCTTGCCGAAACACTTGCGCACGCCCTGAATGTCGAGTGCCGATGCCATGAGAGTGTCCTTAACCTTTGACCGCGCCGGCCGTAAGGCCACGCACAAAATAACGGCCCGCCAGCACGTAGACCGCCACCGTGGGCAAGGCCGCGATCAGGGCGCCGGCCATGTCCACGTTGTAGGCCTTCACGCTGCTGGTGGTGTTGGCCAGGTTGTTCAGGCCGACCGTGACGGGTTTGGAATCGGCGCCGCTGAAGGCCACGCCGAAGAGGAAATCGTTCCAGATCTGGGTGAACTGCCAGATGAGGGTGACCATGACGATGGGCGTGGACATGGGCACGATGATGCGCAGGAAGATCTGCCAGAAGCCTGCCCCATCGAGCTTGGCGGCCTGGAGCAATTCACCCGGCACGGCGGCGTAGTAGTTGCGGAAAAAGAGCGTGGTACTGGGCAGACCCGCCAGGCAGTGCACCAGGATCAACCCACCAATGGAACTGGACAGCCCCAGCCAGCCCAGCACCTGGCTCATGGGCAGCAACACCACCTGGAACGGCATGAACACACCGAACAGCAGCAGACCGAAGAAGGTCTCGCTGCCGCGGAATTTCCACAGGCTCAGCACGTAGCCGTTGAGCGCGCCCCAGGTGGTGGAGATGATCACGGCCGGGATCGCCATGAACACCGAGTTCCAGAAAAAGGGCTGCAGGCCGTTGCAGTCCACCCCGGTGCACGCACTGGACCACGCCTGGCCCCAGGCCGAGAAGTTGAGGCTGCCCGGCAGGCTGAGCAGGTTGCCGTTGCGGATCTCGTCGGCGTCCTTGAACGAGGTGGCGAGCATCACGTAGAGCGGCGCGAGGAAGAACGCAGCGCCCACCAGCAAGGTGGTCATGAGCACGAATCGGCCCAGCAGTTTCTGCTTAGCGATCATGGGGTTTGCTCCGCAGTTCGCTGTAGAGGTAAGGCACCACGATGGCGGCCACGGTCGCCAGCATGATGGTGGCGCTGGCCGCGCCCAGACCGATCTGGCCTCGGCTGAAACTCATGGCAAACATGAAGGTGGCCGGCACGTCGGTTGCGTAACCCGGGCCGCCCGAGGTCAGCGCCATCACCAGGTCGAAGCTCTTGATGGCCAGGTGGGCCAGCACCATGAGCGTGGAGAAAAACACCGGACTCAGCGCGGGCAGCACGATGCGCAGGTAAATGCGCGGCAACGAGGCGCCGTCGATCTGAGCAGCCTTGATGATGCTGTCGTCAATGCCGCGCAGCCCGGCCAGAAACAGCGCCATGGCAAAGCCTGCCGACTGCCACACACCGGCAATCACCACGCAGTAGATCGCCATGTCGGACTGCACCAGCCAGTCGAAGGTGAAGCTGGTCCAGCCCATGTCCTGCACCATCTTCTGCAGGCCTTCGCTGGGGTTGAGGATCCACTTCCACGCCGTGCCGGTGACCACAAACGACAGCGCCATCGGGTACAGATAAACCGTGCGGATGAAGCCTTCGCCGCGCACCTTCTGGTCGAGCAGGATCGCCAGAAAAATCCCCAGCGCCATGGAGAGGCCAACGTAGAGCACGCCAAAGATGGCAAGGTTTTTCAGCGCCACCCACCAGCGGTCCATCTCCCACAGCCGGGCGTATTGCGCCAGCCCCACCAGCTCGTAGTTGGGCAGCATGCGCGAGGCCGTCACCGAGAGCAGGCCGTTCCAGGCCATGAAGCCGTAGATGAAAGCCAGCCCCAGCACGAAGGCGGGTGCGAGCACCAGCTTGGGCAGGATGTGGTCGAGGTTGTTCTTCATGGCGCGGCCGGTGCCAGCCCCAACGGGCTCGCACCGGTTTCACGGTCCGGGTTTACTTGGCAGCTGCAGCCTGGGCAATGCGCTTTTGCGCGTCGGCCACGCTGAGCTTGTCGTCGTTCCAGAACTGGGTCACCACGTCCTGAATCGCGCCCTGCTTGGCTGGATCCACCGCCATGCCGTGGGCAATCGACGGCACCAGACCACCCGACTTCGCGGTGTCCACGAAGTCCTTGGCGGAGAGCTTGGCGCAATCGTCGAACTTGCTCATGTCGTGGCCCAGGCGCACCGGGATGGAACCCTTGTTCTGGTTGAAGACTTCCTGGAACTCCGTGCTCAGAATGGCTGAGGCGAGGTCGGACTGCGCCTTCTGCGCGGCCTCGTCCTTGAGCTTGAACATGATGAAGGAGTCGACGTTGAAGGTGTAGGCGTTGGCCGTGCCGGGCGCAGCGGCGCACAGGAAACCTTCACCGGGTTTCTGGCCAGCGGCGGTGAACTCGCCCTTGGCCCAGTCGCCCATGAACTGGAAGCCGGCCTTGCCCTGGATCACCGTGGCGGTGGTCATGTTCCAGTCACGCCCGGTGGACGCGGCGTCGGTGTAACCCTTGAGCTTGCGAAAGGTCGTGAGGGCCTTGGTCATGGTCGGGCTGGTCAGCGCAGCCGGGTCGAGTTTGACGAAAGCGTCGGTGTAGAACTGCGGACCGCCCTCACCGAGCACGACCGACTCGAACACGGTGAAGTCCTGCCAGTTCTGGCCACCGTGGGCCAGTGCCACGTTGCCCGATTTCTTGATCTTGTCGGCTGCGACGAAGAACTCGTCCCAGGTCTTGGGCATGCCGTCCACGCCGGCTTTCTTCAGCACCTCGGGGTTGGCCCACATCCAGTTGACGCGGTGCACGTTGACCGGCGCGGCCACGTAGCTGCCTTTGGACTTCATCACATCGGCCACCACCTTGGGCAGCAGCTCGTCCCATTTCTCGGCCTGGGCCACGCTGTCGATGCTCGCGAGCATGCCTTCGTTGGCCCACTCCTGAATGGCTGGACCCTTGACCTGAGCCGCGGTGGGCGGGTTGCCCGAGACGGCGCGGCTCTTGAGCACGGTCATGGCGTTTTCGCCACCGCCGCCGGCCACAGCGAAGTCTTTCCACAGATGGCCCTTGGCTTCCAGCATTTTCTTGAGCTCAGCGGCCGACTTGGCCTCACCGCCTGAGGTCCAGTAGTGCAGCACTTCCACGGTCTGCTGGGGCGCAGCGGAGGGTGCAGCGGATGGAGATGGCGTGGCGGCCACGGGAGCGGCCTCTTCTTTTTTGCCGCAAGCGGTGGCGAGCATGGCGGCCACCAGGGTCGCGCCGAGGGTGACGGGGAATTTCATGGGTGTCTCCGAAGGTGGGCCTGGGGCCTTGTGAATGGACCCGGCGCGCGCCTGCTGAACAGACGCTGACCCCGCCGAGGTCGTTCATTTTTCATTAATTAATTAATGAAAACATCCGGAGAAACCCGCAGACTGCGGGTGCGATGCAGGTCAGCTCAGGTTGGCCAGAGACCGCGCCGCGCCCAGCAACGCAGGCGATTGCGTCGAAGTGATCACCCACACGGGGATGTCTTTCAGGTAATTTTGAAACCGACCCTTGGCCTCAAAGCGCTCGCGAAACGGCGATGCATCGAACCAACTGCCCAGCCGAGGCACGATGCCGCCACCGATATAAACGCCGCCGCGAGCGCCCAACGTGAGGGCGAGGTTGCCGGCCACGGAACCGAGCATGGCGCACAGCATGTTGAGGGCTTCCAGTGCCTGCGGCTGGCGCGCCTTCAAGGCGGCGTCCACCACGGCGGCGGCGGTGTGCAGTCCGCTCAGGGCCACGCTGTCGGCCTCGCACAGCAGAGTGAAAGCATCCACCAGACCTTGCCCGCTGCACAGGCGTTCGGCCGAGGCGCGGCCATACCGCCGGGTGAGGCCGTCCATCACGACGCGTTCACGCGCGCTCACCGCCGGCAACGTCACATGTCCGCCCTCGCCTTCCAGAGGCACCCAACCGCCCGAGCCATCGGGCACCAGACCCGAGACGCCCAGTCCCGTGCCCGCACCCAACAAACCGATGGCCTTGCCGGGCTGCGCCATGCCGCCACCGACCTGGCGGATTTCGCTGGCAGGCAGGTCGGGCAGCGCCAGGGCGAGCGCGGTGAAGTCGTTGAGCAGGCGCAAGTGGCTCAGGCCGAATTCGGCCTTGACGGCGGCCTGCGAGAAGGCCCAGTGGTGGTTCGTCATGCGGACCTGATCGCCAGTGATGGGGTTCGCAATCGCGATCGCGGCCATGGCCGGCCGACCGCGGCCCAGGCCATCGAGGTACGCCTGCATGGCGGCTTGCAGCGTGGGGAAGTCGGCACACGCCAACACGCGCACATCGGTCAGTGGCGCACCGGCATCGCCTTGCCAGGCAAACCGGGCGTTGGTGCCGCCCACATCGGCCAGCAGGCGGCCAGTCTCGGAAACGTCAGGGGACATCGCGGTGTGCCTCGGTGGTTGCGCGGCGCCCGGGGCAGGCTGCGCAAAGCGGCGGATGATAGCCCGGCACCTCCGGCGCCAACACCGGGATCAACCCGGGCGCTGCGCGCGCGCCCAGCGCACGATGTCGGCCGCGCCCATGGCGCCCGGCTGGCGGGCCACCTCACGGCCACCCACGAACAGCGCCAGCGTGGGAATGCTGCGGATCTGCAGCCGCGCGCCCAGTGCCTGCGCTTCTTCGGTGTTCACCTTGACCAGGCGCATGTGGGGTTCGAGCTCGCGCGCGGCCGCTTCAAATTGCGGCGCCATCGCGCGGCACGGCCCGCACCACGGCGCCCAGAAGTCCACCAGCACCGGCACCTGCGAGCGGGCGATGTGTTTCTCGAACGCGGCCTCGTCCAGCGCCACCGGGTGGCCGGTGAACAGCGGCTGGTGGCACTTGCCGCATTCGGGCGCTTGCGCCAGGTTGTCGCGCGGCACGCGGTTGGTGGTGTGGCAGTGAGGGCAGACGATGTGCAGGGGGTCGGTGCTCATGGGCTTCAGGTGGTGGCCGGGACGCCAAATGCAAGCGCTTCAGACCAGGTAGCTGATGAGGCTGGCCAGCATGCTCAGCACGATGGTGGTGGCAAACGGCAGGTTCCAGTCGCGCCCGAAGGCCTTGAAGCGCACGTCGCCCGGCAAGCGGCCAAAGCCCAGCCGACGCAGCATCGGGGTGAACCAGCTGATGAGCAGCAGGGCCAGGAAGATGACGATCATCCAGCGGATCATGGTCAGAGCGTGTGCGTGCGGTCGCCCGCGCTGAAACCCATCGGGGTCCAGCCATCGGCACTGGCAGCCGGCGCCAGCGCGATGACCTTGAACAACTCGCCCATCTCGTGCTCGTTGACCAGCTTCTGCATCATCGCGTTCTGGCGCGCATCGGCAGCCTGCGTCAGCGTGAGCATGCCTGCATTGAGCAGAAACCGCCCCTGGCTGGTGTAGCCCATGACGGTCATGCCCGCGTCCTGCGCCGCCAGGGCGATACCGGTGAAATTCACGTGCGCGGTGATGTCCTTCTGCCCCACGTCCACCAGCGGGTTGCTGTCGCTGCGGTGGGCGTGGTGGCACATCAGCGTGCCCATGTGGCGTTGCGGGTGGAAATACTCGGCCTCTGGGAAACCGTAGTCGAGGAAAATCGCCGCGCCTCGCTGCAGACGGTCGGCCAGGGTGCGCACGAAGGCCTCGGCCTGCGGGTGAATCTCGGTGAGGTAGTCGTGTTGGCCGGGCACGTCCAGCGGCGGTCGCAGCTCGGTGGGCCGGTCGGCCCAGACCAGCTGCTCCTCGTGCCAGGCCACGCCGCGCTCGAACCATGCACCGCCCACGCGCGCCAGCAACTGCACCGGCATCGCGTCCAGCACCTCGTTGCCGAGCACCACGCCCTGCATGCGTTCGGGCAAGGCGTCCACCCATCGCACCGCGTCCGCATGCGCGGCCAGCGTGGCGCGCTGGCGCTCGCGCAGACTGCCCGAGAGGTCGACGATGGTGTAGCGGCGCAGCGACCGGCCCTGGTCGGCCAGCGCATCGATGACCTGCAAGGCCAGCGCGCCGGTGCCGGCGCCAAACTCCCATACCTCGTCGGTGCCGGTAGCGTCCATGGCCTGCACCACCTGGCGGGCCAGGGTGTGGCCGAAGAGCGGTGTGAGTTCGGGCGCGGTCACGAAGTCGCTGCCGCCCCGCGGTGTGTGGCCGAATTTCGCTGAAGCATTGGCGTAGTAGCCGAGCCCGGGCTCGTACAAGGCCATCGCCATGAAGCGGTCGAAGGGCAGCCAGCCCCCGGCCTGTGAGATGGCCCCGACCGCCCGCGCAAGGAGGTCGCTCGTTAAACTCGTCGGTTCTGTTGCCATGGGGGTCTGCACCCCCGGATTGTCGCCCAATGCCCTCCTCTGACTCCCCCGCTTCCCTGGCAGCGCGCACCGTGCTCGTGACCGGCGCGGGCAAGCGCCTGGGCCGTGAGATCGCGCTCACGCTGGCGCGCGCCGGCTGGAACGTTGCGGTGCACCACCGCCACTCGGTGGCCGACGCGCAGCAGACCGCCGCCGACTGCAACGCCCTCACCGACCGCGCGAACAGCGCCGCTCCCTTTTTCGCCGACCTGGCCGATGAGGCCAGCGTGCGCGCGTTGCTGCCGGCTGTGGTGGCGCACTTCGGGCAGATCGACGCGGTGGTCAACAGCGCTTCCACCTTCGAACACGACAGCGCAGAGAGCTTCGGCTTCGAGGCCATGGAAACCCACCTGCGCGCCAACACGGGTGCGGCGGTGCTGCTGGCGCAAGCGCTGCACGCGCACCTGAGCGCGCGCGAAGCACGCGGCGCGGTGGTCAACCTGCTCGACCAGAAGCTCTGGAACATGAACCCGGACTTCTTCAGCTACACGCTCTCCAAGGCCGCGCTGGAAGCTGCCAACACCATGCTGGCGCTGGCCCTGGCGCCGCGCGTGCGCGTGGTGGGCGTGGCGCCAGGGCTCACGCTCACCAGCCACCTGCTGAGCGATGAGCAGTTTGCCGCCCTGCACAAACAATCCCCGCTGGGTCGCTCATCGACCCCCGAAGACGTGGCCGCCACCGTGGCCTTCGCGTTGTCCAATTCGTCCATCACCGGCACCACGCTGCTGGTGGACGGCGGCCAGCACCTCATGCGCTTCGAGCGCGATTTTTCGCTCATGTGAACCGGACCGATGCCCATGACCGCCACCCACGCCGGCACCCAGATCCTCACACTCAGCGGTTTGCGCTTCAACGCCAACCTCGGCATCCTCGACCACGAAAAATCGGCACCACAACCGATCCAGGTGGACGCCGAACTCAACCAGGGCACGCAGCCGCTGCTGCCGCACGACGACGACATCGGCCATGTGCTCGACTACCGCAAGGTGCGCCAGATCATCATCGACGAGTGCACCGCCGAACACGTGAATTTGCTGGAGAGCCTGATCGGCAAGCTCACGCGCCGCCTGATGCAGCTGCCCGGGGTGATCGGCGTGCGAGTGAAGATCGCCAAGCTGGAGATCTTTGACGACTGCGAAGTCGCAATCCGCATGGAAAGCGGCCAATGGTGAGGCCAGCAGCCACCCGAACAAGTCGAATCAAGTGAGCTTTGTGAAGTTATTGATTTTCAGTAACTTTGCAAATTTCAGTAGAATTGCCGCATGAATCCCGTTCGCAACCCTTTCGCCCCAGGAGCGGGCACGCCTCCGCCCGAGCTCGCGGGCCGTGACGCCTTGCGCGAGTCCTTGCGCATCGCGCTGGAGCGCGCGCGCATCGGCCGCCCCGCCAAAAGCGCCATGCTGGTGGGGCTGCGCGGGGTCGGCAAAACGGTGTTGCTGGACCGGGTGCGTGACGACGCCGAAGCCGCCGGCATTCACACGGTGCGGCTGGAAGCGCCAGAGGGTCGGTCGCTGCCCGCGCTGCTCGCGCCGCAGTTGCGCCAGGCCCTGCTGCGCCTGAGCCAGACCGAAGCCGCCAAGGCGTTTGCCATCCGGGGCTTGCGGGCGCTGGCTGGCTTCGCCAGCCGGCTGAAGGTGACCTACAACGACATTGAAGTCGGCATTGATTACGACGCAGAGCCCGGTCTGGCCGACAACGGCGATCTGGAACACGACCTGCAGGCGCTGATGGAACAGGTGGGCCTGGCCGCCAAGGCCGCCGGTACCGCACTGGCCCTCTTCATCGACGAGCTGCAGTATGTGGAAGAGGCACAGCTCGCAGCACTCATCACGGCGCTGCACCGCACAGCGCAGCGGCAGTTGCCGGTGGTCCTGGTGGGCGCTGGCTTGCCGCAGTTGCGCGGCCAGTTGGGCAACGCCAAGTCGTATGCCGAGCGGCTGTTCGACTTCCCCGAGATCGGTGCACTGCCGAAGGAAGCGGCCACCCAGGCGATCGAGAAGCCGATGAACGACGAAGGCGTGACCATCACCCCAGCCGCACTGAACGAGATCCTGCGCGTGAGCCAGGGCTACGCCTATTTCCTGCAGACCTGGGGCAGCCACACCTGGTTGGCTGCGGACGCCAGCCCGGTCGGCATCGATGCGGTGCGCAAGGCCAGCGTCACAGCCATCGCCGCGCTCGACGAGGGTTTCTTCCGCGTGCGTTTCGACCGCTGCACGCCCAAAGAAAAGAAATACCTGCGCGCCATGGCCGAGCTGGGCGAAGGCCCGCACCGCTCGGGCGACATCGCGACCTGCCTGAACGAAAAAGTCTCGTCGCTGGCGCCCACGCGCAGCTCGCTCATCACCAAGGGCATGGTCTGGAGCCCCACACACGGCGACACCGCGTTCACGGTCCCCATGTTTGCCGCTTTCATGCAGCGCATCGTGCCCGTGATGGAATGAAACACCCCTGAGCGCTGCGCGCTGGAAAGATTGGCCATGAACACCGAACACGAAAACCACAAACTCGAAAAGCGCCTGTGCCGCGAGGTTGGCCGCGCGATCGTGGACTACAACATGATCGAAGAAGGCGACCGTGTGATGGTCTGCCTCTCGGGCGGCAAGGACAGCTACGCGATGCTCGACATCCTGCAGAAGCTGCAGGCGCGCGCGCCGATCAACTTCGAGATGATCGTGGTCAACCTCGACCAGAAGCAGCCTGGCTTTCCGGCCGACATCCTGCCGGCCTACCTCGCCAAACTCGGCGTCAAGTTCCACATCGAGAACCAGGACACCTACTCCATCGTCAAGCGCGTGATTCCCGAAGGCAAGACGATGTGCAGCCTGTGTTCGCGCCTGCGTCGCGGCATCCTCTACCGCGTGGCCAGCGAACTGGGCGCCACCAAGATCGCTCTGGGCCACCACCGCGACGATATCCTGCAGACGCTGCTGCTCAACATGTTCTTCGGCGCCAAGCTCAAGGGCATGCCGCCCAAGCTGGTGAGCGACGACGGGCAGCATGTGGTGATCCGCCCCATGGCCTACGTGGCCGAAAAGGACCTCACGCGCTGGGCCGAGGTGCGCGAATTCCCCATCATCCCGTGCACGCTGTGCGGCAGCCAGGAAAACCTGCAGCGCAAGCAAGTCGGGCTGATGCTCAAGGACTGGGAGAAGCGCTTCCCGGGCCGGGTGGAGAACATGTTTTCTGCCCTGCAGAACATCGTGCCCAGCCACTTGATGGACCGCTCGCTGTTCCCGTTCCAGACCATCCGCGCCACCGGCGAGGCGAGCGAGGACGGTGACAA
Source organism: Hydrogenophaga sp. (assembly GCA_031426175.1). GTDB lineage: Bacteria > Pseudomonadota > Gammaproteobacteria > Burkholderiales > Burkholderiaceae_C > Hydrogenophaga. The sequence goes on from JANPKR010000390.1 coordinate 16,649, forward strand.
GGCCTTTGACGACGAGCCCTTGCCGGTGGCAGCCCCACTTTTGCCAGACGAAATCGAGACCACCGGGAACGCTGGCAGCGCAAGAACGGTCATATCCATTTCGACGGCGCACTGAAAGCCCAGGCCTCGCCTGCGCCGCTCACTGCCGCTTCTCCAGGAGGCTTCATGACGACACCGACTCCCCACCGCCCTTGGGCCGGCCTGCTCAGACTGGGTGTGGCCGCGGGTGCCCTGCTCGTGCTCAGCGGTTGCGCCAGCGTGTTTCTGGTCGACAACCAGGTTCAGAGCTACGCGCGCTGGGCCGACCGGCCCACGCCCACCGGCGCGACCACGCCCATTCCCCAGGCGCCCCAGGTCTACCGCTTCGACCGCTTGCCTTCGCAGCAGGACAACCGCTCGGGCGCCGGCCAGGACGAGCTGGAGAGGCTGGCGTCCATCTCCCTGGCCAAGGTGGGCTGGACACCCGCCGCTGCGGGCGTGACGGCGCTGTGGACTGTGGAGGTCAGTGGTGGGACGCTGCGCCTGCCGCGTGCGCCGTGGGAGAGCCCGTACGACGGCTATTGGGGCGGAGGCTTCGGACCGGGCTTCGGCTTCCCGGGGCGCGACTACGTGGTGACGGGCACGGGCCAGATCATCTACGCCCCGCTCTTCCTGCGCATGGAGACCCCCTACTACAAGCGCGAGGTGTCCGTCATCATCCGCCACGCCGCCAGCGGGCGCGTCGTGTACGAGACGCGCGCGGCGCACGACGGCCGCTGGAACAGCTCCAATGCCTTGTGGACCGCCATGCTGGACGCTGCCTTGAGCAATTTCCCGGCGCCACCCGCCGGGCTGCGGCAGGTCAACATTGAAGTGCCGCGCTGAGCGAGGCCGTGCAACCGGCGCCTCACGCGGCGCGTTCGAGCAGTTCGCGAATGGCTTCACCCAACGCGTCCATGCTGTCCTGCTTGCCCATCACCTCGCTCACGCCAGCGGCAGCCGCGTCTGCGATCAGCTCGTCGCTCACATGGCCGGAGACGATGGCGATCTTCAAGCCGGGGCGCAGGCGCCGGATCTCGATGGCGGTCTC
>JANPKR010000391.1:0-29313 GCA_031426175.1 Hydrogenophaga sp.
CACCACCAACATCCCGCCCGACACGGCGGTGATGGGCGACGCGGTGGAGTTGCAACGCGTCTTTGCCAACCTGCTGGAAAACGCCTGCCGCTATGGCCGCGACCCCGGCACCGGGGTGGCCCGCGTTGAGATCGCCGCCAAACCCAAGGACGACTGGGTGCTGATCAAACTGCGCGACCATGGGCAGGGCGTGGACCCCGAGATCCTTGAACAGCTCACGCAGCCCTTCTTCCGCGGCGATGTGTCGCGCACCTCGGCCACGGGCACCGGTCTGGGACTGGCGATCGTCGACCGGGCCATCGGCCGCATGGGCGGGCGCTTCGCGCTGGCCAACAGCAGCACGGGCGGGCTGTCGGCCCACATCAAGTTGCAGCGCGCGCCGACGTGAAACGCGGCTTCAGGCCAGCTTGAACAGCAGTGCGACCGCGCGCGCTTCGATCGACAGGCCTTGCCCCACTGGACCGATCTTTTCCGCCGTCTTGGCCTTCACATTGACCCGATCGACCGCCACACCCAGCGTGCGGGCAATGCCCTCCACCATGGCCGGGATGTGCGGCGCGAGCTTGGGAGCTTGGGCGATCACGGTGCTGTCCACATTGCCGATCTCCAAGCCTGCCTCTCGCACACGCCGCGCGGCTTCCTTCAACAACACGCTCGAGTCGGCACCCCTGAAGCGCTCGTCGGTGTCGGGAAAGTGGCGCCCGATGTCGCCCAATGCGGCCGCACCCAGCAAGGCGTCTGTGATCGCGTGCAGCAGCACGTCGGCATCGGAATGGCCAAGCAGGCCTTGCGTGTGCGGAAGGTGCACACCACCGATGATGAGCTTGCGGCCGGGCACGAGTGCATGCACGTCCCAGCCCTCACCGATGCGGAACGTGGGGGCGGTGTTCATGCGCGGCTCCTGAAGATGGCTTCGGCCAACGCGAAGTCATCGGGGTAGGTGATTTTGAAGTTGCGGGCGCTGCCGGTCACCAGCAGCGGGCGGTGACCCGCCATTTCCATGGCGCTGGCCTCGTCGGTGACGCCGGCAAAGCGATCTGCCGCGGTCGCTTTCAATGCGGCGTGCAATGCGCCGAGACGAAACATCTGCGGCGTTTGCGCGAGCCACTTCCCAGCGCGGTCCACCGTGGCATTCACGCGGCCATCGGTCTCGGCCTTGAGCGTGTCGGGCAAGGGTATCGCCAACAGGCCACCCACTTCATCGTGCTGGCAAGCGTCAATCAGGGCATCGACCATGGGTGCCGTTACCAGGCAGCGCGCAGCGTCGTGCACCAGCACCCAGTCGGTCGGATCGGTCCCCTCGTCCAGCAACGTCTGTAAACCATTGAACACGCTTTCGGCGCGTGTGCTGCCGCCGCACCGCAGCGCCGTGACACCGGGGTAGCCCGTGTTCCAGAAATCGTCACCGGGTGCCGCGACCACCACGAGGCGGTCCAGCCGCGAAGCAGCGCGCAGTGCCACCAGGGTGTGCAGGACCATCGGCAATCCAAGGATGGGCTGGTACTGCTTGGGGACTTCGGTGCCGGCACGCGAGCCGGTGCCGGCGCAGGGCAACAGCGCGTGGCATCGGATGCCGGCCTCTGGAGTGGTGTGGGGGGTCGATTCGTGGGCGGCATCGGGCATGGGTGGCTGCATTCTAAAATCACGGCTCATACACCCCCTGTTCGCTCGGACCGGGGGTGTTCGTCATGGAAACACCGCCCGACATGGACCTCCCCAAACTCACCGCCGGCAAACGCTTCACCCTGCCCCACCCCGGTGGCTCGGCAGACGCGCTCTTGCTGGCCAAACTCGCTGCGCGCGACAAGGCAGCGGGCCGCCTCACGGCCATCATCACGTCGGACGCCAACGACGCTCAGCGGCTCATAGACGAAATGGCGTTCTTTGCGCCCGAGCTGCGCTGCGCCCTGTTCCCCGACTGGGAGACCCTGCCCTACGACACCTTCTCGCCGCACCAGGACCTGATCAGCGAGCGGCTGGCCACGCTGTGGCGCATCTCCCAGCGCGACAAGGACACCGGCGCCGACGTGGTGCTGGTGCCCGCAACCACCGCGCTGTACCGCGTGGCGCCCCCGGCGTTTCTGGCCGGATACACGTTCCAGTTCAAGGTCAAGCAAAAACTCGATGAAGCGCGCCTGAAGAGCCAGCTCACGCTCGCCGGGTACCAGCACGTGACGCAGGTGGTGAGCCCGGGCGAGTATGCGGTGCGAGGCGGGCTGATCGACCTCTTCCCCATGGGCAGCCTCGTGCCCTACCGCGTGGACCTGTTCGACGACGAAATCGACAGCATCCGCACCTTCGACCCCGACAGCCAACGCAGCCTCTACCCGGTGCCCGAGGTGCGGCTGCTGCCCGGGCGCGAGTTCCCCATGGACGACGGCGCGCGCGCGAAATTCCGCAGCCGCTGGCGCGAACTGCTCGATGGCGACCCGACCAAGAGCCGCATCTACAAAGACATGGGCAACGGCGTGGCCACCGCCGGCATCGAGTACTACCTGCCGCTGTTCTTCGACGACACCGCCACCGTGTTCGACTACCTCGGCCCAGACGCCACCGTGGTGCTGCACGGCGATCTCGAGCCCGCCTTCCAGCGCTTCTGGCAGGACACCAAAGACCGCTACCGTCTGGTGCACGGCGACCCGGAGCGCCCGGTGCTGCCGCCCGATTCGCTGTTCCTGAGCGTCGAGCAGTTTTATGCGCGAGCCAACGAGCACGCACAGCTCTCGGTGCGTCCAGTGCCGGCCGAGCAGGAACACAGCGCCTTCGCGCAAAAGCTGGGCGACCTGTCGGTGGTGCGCGGCGCCGAAGACCCGCTTTCGCGCCTGCAAGGCCACATCCGCAACACCGCGCAACGCGTGCTGCTGCTGGCCGAGAGCGACGGCCGCCGTGAGAGCTTGCTCGACTTCTTGCGCGCCAGTGGTGTGAGCCCACCGGCTTTCGACTCCCTGCTCGAATTCCAGACCAGCAGCGAAAAGCTCGGCATTGCCACCGCTGCACTGTCCACCGGTTTTTCGTGGCTGGAAGACGGCATCGACTTCGTCACCGAGACCGAACTCTTCGCGGCCAGCCCCACCACGCGCCGGCGCAAGAAGCAGGAACAGGTCAGCGATGTTGATGCGCTGATCAAGGACCTCTCCGAGCTCAACCTGGGCGACCCGGTGGTGCACATCGCGCACGGCATCGGCCGCTACCGCGGCCTGATCAACCTGGACATGGGCGAGAAAAACGCCGACGGCTCGCCTGCGCTCATGGAGTTTTTGCACCTCGAATACGCCGACAAGGCCGTGCTCTATGTGCCGGTGAGCCAGCTGCAGCTGATCGGCCGCTACACCGGCGTGGGCGCGGATGAGGCGCCCTTGCACCGCCTGGGCAGCGGACAGTGGGAAAAGGCCAAGCGCAAGGCGGCCGAGCAGGTGCGCGACGCCGCGGCCGAGTTGCTCAACATCTACGCACGCCGCGCGGCGCGCCAAGGCCACGCCTTCCGTTACTCGGCGCAGGACTACGAGGTGTTCGCCAACGACTTCGGTTTCGAGGAAACGGCCGACCAGCGCGCGGCGATTCACGCCGTTATCCAGGACATGATCAGCCCGCGCCCCATGGACCGGCTGGTGTGCGGCGACGTGGGTTTCGGCAAGACCGAAGTCGCCTTGCGCGCCGCCTTCGTGGCGGTGACCGGCGGGCGCCAGGTGGCCCTGCTGGCGCCCACCACGCTGCTGGCCGAGCAGCACCACCAGACACTGGTGGACCGCTTTGCGAAATGGCCTGTGAAGATCGCCGAGATGAGCCGCTTTCGCTCGGCCAAGGAAATCACATTGGCAGCCAAGGGCCTGGCCGACGGCTCGGTGGACATCGTGGTCGGCACACACAAGCTGCTGAGCGAAAGCGTGAAGTTCAAAAACCTCGGCCTGCTCATCATTGACGAGGAACACCGCTTTTGTGTGCGCCACAAGGAGCAGATGAAGGCGCTGCGCGCCGAGGTGGATGTGCTCACGCTCACCGCCACACCGATCCCGCGCACGCTGGGCATGGCGCTGGAAGGCCTGCGCGATCTGAGTGTGATCGCCACCGCGCCGCAGCGTCGCCTGGCCATCAAGACCTTCGTGCGCAACGAAGGCAACGGCGTGATCCGCGAAGCGGTGCTGCGCGAACTCAAGCGCGGCGGACAGGTTTACTTTTTGCACAACGAGGTCGACACGATCGAGAACCGCCGGCAAAAGCTCGAAGAAATCCTGCCCGAGGCGCGCATTGCGATTGCGCACGGTCAGATGCCCGAGCGAGAGCTGGAGCGTGTGATGCGCGACTTCGTTGCGCAGCGCTTCAACGTGCTGCTGTGCTCCACCATCATCGAAACCGGTATCGACGTGCCCACCGCCAACACCATCGTGATGGCGCGCGCCGACAAGTTCGGTCTGGCCCAGCTGCACCAGCTGCGCGGCCGCGTGGGCCGCAGCCACCACCAGGCCTACGCCTACCTCATGGTCCCCGACATCGAAGGCCTGACCAAACAAGCCGCGCAGCGGCTGGACGCGATTCAGCAAATGGAGGAACTCGGCAGCGGCTTTTACCTGGCCATGCACGATCTGGAGATCCGCGGCGCGGGCGAGGTGCTGGGCGAGAACCAGAGCGGCAACATGCTGGAGGTGGGCTTCCAGCTCTACAACGAGATGCTGAGTGAGGCCGTGCGCTCGCTCAAAGCCGGCCGCGAACCCGACCTGCTCTCGCCGCTGTCGGTCACGACCGACATCAACCTGCACGCGCCCGCCCTGCTGCCCAGCGACTATTGCGGCGACGTGCACCTGCGGCTCTCGTTCTACAAGAAGCTCGCCACGGCGCAGACCACCGATCAGGTGGACGGCCTGCTCGAAGAAATCGTGGACCGCTTCGGCAAGCTGCCGCCGCAGGCTCAGACGCTGGTGGACGTGCACCGCCTGCGGGTGCTGAGCGCGCCCTACGGTGTGGTCAAGGTGGACGCGGCCCCCGGTGTGATCCAGATCACCTTCCGCCCCAACCCGCCGTTCGACTCCATGCGCATCATCGAACTGATCCAGAAGAACCGCCACATCAAGCTCGCGGGCAACGAAAAGCTGCGCATCGAACGTGCGCTGCCCGAAGTGAAAGACCGCGTGCAACTGGTGCGCGATGTTCTGCGATCACTCGGCCAACCCACCAAACAACCCGCCACTGTCTGAAGGCACCCCAACCAACCCCGTTCGGGCTGAGCCTGTCGAAGCCCCCGCCAACCATGACCACCCCCACCGACTTCGCCCCCGGCCTCACCGTTCAGGGCTTCACGCCTCCGCTCAAGCTCAGCGACTTCAAGCTGATCGCCTTCGACATGGACTCCACGCTCATCAGCATCGAGTGCGTGGACGAGATTGCCGACGCGGTGGGCAAAAAGGCCGAGGTGGCTGCCATCACCGAAGCCGCCATGCGCGGAGAGATCGCCGACTACAAGGACAGCCTGCGCCAGCGTGTGGCGCTTCTGCGCGGCGTGACGGTGGCCGACATGGAGCGGGTCTACACCGAGCGCCTGCGCATCAACCCCGGTGCGGCCGAGCTGATCAACGCCTGCAAGGCTGCGGGCCTGAAGGTGCTGCTGGTCTCGGGTGGCTTCACCTTTTTCAGCGAGCGCGTGCGCGAGCGCCTGGGCATCGACTTCACGCGTGCCAACGTGCTCGAAGTGGAAAGCGGCCCCAACTGCGGCCAGCTCACCGGCCGCATGGTCGACCAGCCGTGGGGCGACATCTGTGATGGCGCCGAAAAGCGCCGCACCTTGCTGGAGGTGGCTTCTTTGCTGGGCATCGAGCCCTCGCAGTGCATCGCCATGGGCGACGGCGCCAACGACCTGCCCATGATGCGCGTGGCCGGTCTCTCGGTGGCCTACCACGCCAAACCCGCGGTGCGCGCGCAAGCCATGGTGGCCATCAACGAAGGCGGCCTGGACCGCCTGCTCAGCGTTTTGCGCTGAGCAGGGTCCGCACGGCTCACTGGCCGACGCGCTGCCGATCGTGGCGCTGGCGTGCGATGGCCCTGCTGGCGTGATCCTGGGCGTGTTCCATGCGAGCCGCCTCACGATAAGTCACTTGACCATCGGCCTGTGTGCGTTGCTCCAATCGGCCGATCTTGCGTTGCTGGTGCGCAAGGCGAGCCTGCTCGCGCGCCGTCAATTGCCCCGCGGCCGCTCCTTGGATGATGCGATCCGACTGTCGATCCTGCCGGTTGTCAACGCGCGTCTCCTGCCGGTCGGCCAGGCCGTCGGGCAGGGGTGTGGCTGCGTGACCGCTCACGGCAATGAGGTTGCAGGCGATGGCGACAGCGGTCGACAGGGACTTTGCAAAGGGTGTCATGGTGGGTTCCTTGGTGTTGAAGAGGCATGCTCCGATCGGATCCATGCCCCCTTTGAACCGTTGACCCCCCGCGAGACTTACGCGATCTGTTGAGTCACCCTCGACCGGGTAGGGTGCATTTCGCTGCCAGCGTAAGAATGGGGGGCGAGCCGGGTTCAAGCTTCACAACCTCATGAGTCCACCCCATGCTGCCGACTGCCTACCTAACCACCGCGCTGCACCGAACCGTCCTCCGCCGGGCGCTGGCCCTGCTGTTGACCTGTGCGACATGGCCGGCTTTGGCCGGCATTGCCGTGCCGGACGCGGGCGAATGGGCGCGCATGACACCGCAGCAGCAAGCCGAGCGGCGCGAAGACATCCAGCGGCGTTTGCAACAGGCCAGCCCGCAAGACCGCCAGCGTTTCCGGGAGACCCTGCGTGAGCGCCTGGAGGCGTTGACACCCGAGCAGCGGCAAAACCTGATCGACAACACCCGCCAACGCTGGCAGGCCATGTCACCCCAAGAGCGGCGCGAGATCACCGAAGAGCGCCGGCGGCGGATGAGCGAGCTGACGCCTCGGGAGCGCAAGGCTTTGTTGCGCGAACGGCGTGCGCTGCTGGACAAGATGACGCCGCAGGAACGTCAGGCCCTGCGCGAAAAATTGCAGGCCGATTGAGTGGCCATGCACGAACCCCGAACGGGCACGGGCTTGGCTGGCTCGCTGGCTGGAGCCGCCAAGTGGGTGGGGCGCGCCCTGGCACCGGCGAGCGAGCCGCTTGACGACTGGGCCCTTTGGCGAGAGGCCTGCTCGGGCGATGCAGCCTGCGCAACGCGGCTGGTGCGCAGTCTCACGCCGCAGGCACACGGTCTGGCCATGCAGCTGGTGGGGCGCCGCGAAGATGCCGAGGATCTCGTACAGGAATCGTTTCTCCGCCTTTGGGGCAGCAACCCCAGCGACACCCGGGGTGCGAGCCTGGCCACGTTCTTCAACACCATCGTCATCAACCGATGCAAAAGCTGGCTGGTGAGGCACCATGAGCTCAGCACCGAGCACGGGGTGTTGATCGAGCTGGCCGATGCTGCGCAAGTGGCGCTCGGCACCCACCACAATGAAAGTGTCTCACTGCCTCCCCACCAGCTTCAGGCGGCCATGTCGCGCCTGCCGCCCCGTCAACGCATGGCACTTGCCATGTGGGCCTACGCAGATGCCGACGTGCCCACCATTGCGAAATCGCTGCAGATTGACAGCAACGCAGCGCACCAGCTGCTGCACCGTGCCAAGGCCACGCTGCGGCACCTGATTCAGGAGACCCTGCCATGAACACACCCGACAACACGCCCGACGATCAGGGGCTGCGCACAGCGATGCGACGGTCCCTGGCCGAGTCTCCTGCTCAGGGACTCGATGGTCTGCAGGCAAAAGCACTGGCGCAGTGGCGACAGCACGCGCAAGACACAGCAGCTGTTGCACTTGGCACATCGGCGGGCTGGCGCCCGCTGCCGCGGGTGTGGTTTCTCGGGGCCGCAGCGCTGGTGGCGATTGCGCTGCTCATGCAACCCGTCACCTTTTCTGATCCAGCGCAGGACGACCTGCTGCAGCCCGATCTGCTCTCGCTGATCAGCCTCGGTGAGCTCTGACGCAGGAAGACTTCCGACAGTGCGACAGCGCACAGACGGCCCCCAAATCTCCTTTTAGAGTCGCGACATTGGCGTTGGGGCTACCTGCCCTGCACCATGCGGTGACCTTGCAACTCGTTGGGCCACGCGTCTCAACCAAACAAGGAACACCCCATGAAAACACGTCAATTTTTCCCCATCGTGATGCTCGCCGTGGCCGCTTCGGTCGTTACCCTGGCAGGCTGCGGTTCCACATCCACCCAGTCCAGCACGGGCCAGTACCTTGACGACACCGCCATCACCGGCAAGGTGAAGGCAGCGATCTTCAATGACGCATCGTTGAAGTCCGCAGAAATCAACGTCGAGACCTTCAAAGGCGCTGTGCAGCTCAGCGGTTTCGTGAACTCGCAGGCCGACATCCAGCGCGCTGTGGCCGTGACGCAAGGCGTTGCCGGCGTGCGCTCGGTCAAGAACGACATGCGCTTGAAGTAAGCCCTCTCGCTCGTTTGATCCACCCCCCCATCTCCAAGGACATCGTCATGAAATCAATTCAAACCCGCTCCGTCTCCATTGCCGCTTCCATCGTTTTGCTGGTCGGCCTCACCGCCTGCAGCGGCATGAGCCGCCAGGACCAGAACACCGCCATCGGCGCGGGTGCTGGCGCAGTGGGCGGCGCTGTGCTCACCGGTGGCAGCACCCTCGGCACTTTGGGTGGCGCGGCCATCGGTGGCGTCATCGGCAATCAGGTCGGCAAGTAATCCGGGCCGGCTTGCGCCGGCCTGCTTTTCAAACTGTCCATCTTCACGAAAGACGCCATGAGCACAATTGAACAAACCGTCAGAGACGAGGCTTCCGGCTTGGCACACACCGCAGAACGCGCTGCCAGCACAGCGCGCAACGGCATCGGCCAGGGTCTGCATGAAATGTCCAACGGACTGGAGCATGCCCGTTCGGAAACCGGCAATGCCCTTCGTCAGCTCGCTTCCGAATCGGATGCGCTGCTGCACCGCGGCATGGACAAGGTTCGCGACGCCTCAGGACAACTGCGCGACAAATCGCTGCACGCCAGAGACGCTGCCTCGACCTATATCCAGCACGAACCCATGAAATCGGTGCTCATGGCGGCGGCTGTGGGCGCGGGTCTGATGGCATTGGTCGCGCTGTTCAGCCGCAACGGACACAACGGCCGCTGATCGCGGTCGCAGCTCACATGCTCCACCCCCTGTTCCGCCTGGCGGCGTCACAACCGCAGCTGCTGGCCGAACACGCGGCGGGCTACGCCGGTCTGGTGGCGGAAGAAGTGAGCAGCAGTGGTGCGCACATCAAGCAACGCATCACGCTGCAGATCGTCGGGCTTCTTTGCCTGATGGTCTCGGCCATTCTCGGGGGAGTGGCGCTCTTGCTGTGGGCATCAATACCCACGGGATCCATGCCGCAACCTTGGCTGCTGTGGTTCACACCGCTGGTACCCGCTGTGTTGGGCGTATGGACCCTGCTGCGGGCCCTCAACCACAAATCTCCGCAAGCGTTTGCGATGCTTCGCGAGCAGTTCGCTCAAGACGCAGCGCTGCTGCGCAAAACCACCGCGCACCATGAACCCATCTGAAACTGCGCAACAGCGACTCGCGAGAAGTCGCGCGCAGGTGTTGCAGTGGCTCGACCAGGATCAAACCCGGCGAGACGCGTTTGCCCACACCGGCCTTGGCCAGTTGACCGCACTGCCTTGGGTGCGGCGTATCGGCAACCACCCTTTTGCAAGTCTCGCCTTGGGCGCCCTCACCAAATGGTGGATGAGGCCGAGGGAAACGCGTTCGGCCACCACCGGTGTGCTGGCGCTGGGCACGGGCCTGGGCTTGTTGCGCCGCCGCCCTGTGCTGACCTTGACCACCGTCGCGGCCATCGGCTTCATCACGTGGTGGACCCAGTTCCGCAAACGCCGGGCATTGCCACCAAACCATCCGTTGAAATAAGGAAACCTCATGCTCTACACCATCGCTGTCGTACTGCTCGTCCTCTGGCTGCTTGGCCTGGTCACCTCCACCACCCTGGGCGGTTTCGTCCACGTGCTGTTGGTGATTGCCGTGGTCATGGTGCTCTTGCGACTCATCAGCGGGCGCAAGCCTTTCTGAGTTCTCTGCGGGCGCTCAGCCGCCCGCACGTTTGACGGTATGGCCCTGCCCCTTGAGCTCGGTCATCACCTTCTCCACGTGATCACCCTGGATCTCGATCACGCCGTCTTTCACGGTGCCGCCCGCGCCACAGGCCGCCTTGAGCCGTTTGCCCAGCGAAGCCAGTTCCACGGCATTCAAGGCAACGCCGTTCACCAAGGTGACCGCCTTCCCCCCCCGCCCTTTCGTCTCGCGCGTCACGCGCACCACGCCATCACCCGCTGGCAGCGCCGTGGCCTGTTTGCACACACATTGCGCCACGGACTGGCGGCAGGCCGGGCACATGCGGCCTGCCTCGGTGGAGTACACCAGGCCGCCGTTGGAAAGCTTGTTTTTCATGGGACTGGATCGTAGCGCGCCGTGCCTTCAGGGTACACACGGCCGGTACACTGGCTTGAACCATTCCAACGCCATGCCATTCCACGCCCTGGGTCTTGTGCCCGCCCTCTCCCAAGCCGCTGCCGAACTCGGCTTCACCACCCCCACACCCATTCAGGCAGCAGCCATTCCAGCCGTGCTATGCGGGGGCGATGTGCTCGCCACCGCCCAGACCGGCTCGGGCAAGACCGCCGCCTATGTGCTGCCTCTGCTGCAGCGCCTCATGGCGAGCCCAGGCCACACACCACGGCGCGTTCGCGCGCTGGTGCTGGTGCCCACGCGCGAGCTGGCTGCACAGGTGGGCGAAGTCGTGCGCAGCCTGGCGCAGCACCTGCCGGGCAAAACGAAGACCGCCGTGGTGTTCGGCGGCGTCTCCATCAATCCCCAAATGCTGGCGCTGCGCGGCGGCGCTGACGTGGTGGTCGCCACACCGGGGCGCCTGCTCGACCTGGTTGAACACAACGCCCTGAAGCTCGCCAGCGTGGAGCTTCTGGTGCTCGACGAAGCCGACCGCCTGCTCGACCTCGGGTTCGCCGTCGAACTGACCCGCGTGCTGGCGCTGCTGCCTGCTGTGCGCCAGAACCTTTTCTTCTCGGCGACTTTCCCGGGTGCCGTGCAGGAACTGGCCAACACCCTGCTGCACCAGCCGCAGCGCATCGACGTGCCAAGCGCAGAGGTGGAAGAGGCGGTGGTGTTGCAGCAGGCCTACCTCGTGGACACGACGCGTCGCACACAGCTGCTGCGCCAGCTCATCAAAACCCAGGGCTGGCAGCGCGTGCTGGTGTTCGTGGCTACGCAGTACCTGGCCGAACGCGTGGCCTCCAAGCTGCACCAGGGTGACCTCTACGCCACCTCGTTCCATGGCGGCCTGAGCCAGGGCGCACGCAAACAGGCGCTCGACGAATTCAAGGAGAAACGCTGGGATGTGGTCGTGACCACCGACCTGGCCGCGCGCGGCATCGATATCAGCCAGCTGCCAGTGGTGGTGAACTACGACCTGCCCCGTTCAACCGTTGACTACGTGCACCGCATCGGCCGCACAGGTCGCGCGGGCGCCAGCGGCCTGGCCGTGAGTTTTGTGACCCCGGCCACCGTGGCGCACTGGCACCTGATTGAAAAGCGCCAGGGCCTGAGCCTGCCGCTGGAAGTGGTGGCCGGCCTGGAGCCCACCGAGGTGGTACCGGTCGTTGAGGCAGGGGGTGGCATCAAGGGCAAGCGGCCCAGCAAAAAGGACAAGCTGCGAGCCGCTACCCAAAACGCAACAATCGATCTGCAGAAGCCATGAAAAAAGCCCTTGCAATCACTCGCAAGGGCACAAGGATCGGCAGCGACCAAACCCCGCGTTCAGCACCAAAAGGCGAGGTTGCGCAGAGCTTCTTTGTTCTCAAGGAACAGGTTCAGATTGCGAGACTCTGATGGACGCATGGAGCTGTCATGCCTGCAATCTCACTGATCAGTTTCAACGTGAGGCTAGGGAAACTTCCTTGACCAGGTCACCAACCACCGGGATCGTTTGACCCGCCGGGGTTCTGAAGTTCGACAGGAGCGCCACGATGCGGGCCTGGGTGGCAATGGGCAAAGGAGCAAAGCCGGTGCCCGCAACGGCACGGTCGCCCATCAAAAATGAGCGGTAGAAGAAGTTGAGCGTGCGACTTGCGCGCTCCAGCGCCTCAGGAGAACGGGGGACGAGCACATAGGTGGCCGTGACAATCGGCCAGACCCCCACACCGTCCACGTTCAGCAGCGAGCTGGGCTCCAGACCACTCTTGAATAGCCCACCAGCAACGATGGCCGATCTGAACGCGCCCACCTCGGCTTTGACGTATTCGCCGCGCTTGCTGCGCAGGGCTAAGGCAGTCAGGTTGTCCCGCAGTGTGTAGTCGGACGATGCATACCCGATGGCGCCCGGCGTCAATCGGACGAGTTCCACCAACTTGCTGGAACCTTCAGCACCCAGGGTCGTGCCAGGCCACTTGGCGCGTCCCCCGTCCGACGTGATGCCCGCCGCTTCGGCCGGTGCCGATATGCGCAGGTACTCAACGAACACGGAGGTCGTTCCCGACCCATCACTTCTGACCACCCGTTGAATAGGCAGGGCAGGAAGCTGCAGAGACGGGTTGAGTAAGCGGATGGCAGGATCGTTCCAGCGGCTGATCTCGCCCGTCCAGATGCGGGCCAGCGTGGCTGCGTCCATCTTCAGGTCACCCGATGCAATGCCGGGCAGGTTCACGAACGGCACCACGCCACCGACCAAAGTCGGGAACTGAAACAAGCCACGCTTGTCGAGCTCTGCTTGGGACAGCGGAACATCGGTCGCGCCGAAATCGACGTCACGTTGTGTGATGCCTTTGACGCCAGCAGAAGAACCCGCCGGTTTGTACGAAAGCTTGATGCCTGTTTGGGCGGTGTAATCGGCAGCCCATTGCGCATAGACCTTGGCGGGGAATGTGGCGCCAGTGCCGACCACTTCAACCGGTTGGGCCCGAGAAGACTGCGCAATGAAGATCAAAAGAGGAAGGGAGGCTGCGAAGAGCCGGCGGATGTTGGAGCGCATGGAATATTCGCCAGAAAAGAAAGCCGCAGAGCTTATCCGCTCTCAAGCAGCTGCTCGTCCACCCAGAAGACCTTGTTGTGAGTCATCTCACGGATGCTGACCTCTCTATCGCGGTTTGCCAAGAGAGCGGCATCGATTGTTCACGCCTGCCGACGACTCACTTCGATCTTTGTCACAAAAGATTCACAAACGCTATGAATAGCGTAGCTGAGAGCCTAGTTCGGACGGCTGCTTTGGAGCGATGAGAGAAGTGCATCAAACTCAAGAGGCAGCAGTTTGAGTCGATATTCACCTCAAGTCCTCGATCATTGCATTCCAAACTTGCCCGCCCCATCACCATGAACTGGATCTCACAAATCTCAACCCGGGCCAAGCTCATCCTTTTGGTCGGCGCATGCGCCCTGGGCATTGCCATTGTTGCCATCACCGCCCTGCGTGGCCTCCAGCAGGCTGTGGGTGCAGGAGAACAACTTGCACAACAGGATGTGGCCACTGTCCAGGCACTCGGTGAGCTGCGTGCGACCGTTGGCAACATGCGCCGCCTTGAGAAGGACATGTTCCTCAACCTGGCTGACGAAGAGGCGCTCAACCGTGATCACAAGCAGTGGCGTGAGCAGGTGAGCTCGGGCAACAAGAACATCGAAGCACTGGGCCTATTGCTTCGCGCAGAAGATCAACCGCTGACAGAACGGCTGATCACCGCGTTGGCTGGCTATGCAAAAGTCGTTGAATCCATCCACGTCGGCATCACCCGGGGTGAAGTCAATGACCCTTGGCGCGCCAACCAGGCGCTGGAGCCAGCGCTGGCGCAAGTGCGCGCCATCGATGAGGCGCTGGGCTCCATCGGTGGCAAGGTTTTCGAGCGCGTGGCTTCGACCACCATTCGTTTGTCCACCATCCAGGAACGAGCTCTAGAGCTCACGCTGTTGGCGTCCGTTGTTTCGTTGCTGGTGATGCTGGTCTTGGGCTACGCCATCGGTCAACGCATCGTCTTGCCACTCGGCTCGGCCGCCGAGGCCATCGAGCGAGTGGCCGAAGGCGATCTCGCCACTCAGGTGAGCCCGGGTGGGTCGGACGAGATCGGTCGCGTTCTGGGCGGTATTCAGCGCATGCAGGACAACCTGGGACTGCTCGTATCGGAGATTCGCGATGGGGTTCAGAGCATCAACGCCGCGTCGGTGGAGATCGCAACAGGCAACCAGAACCTGAGCACCCGCACCGTGCAGGCGGCCAGCAACCTGCAGCAGACATCCGCCAGCATGGAGGAGCTCACCAGCACCGTGCGTCAAAGCGCCGCCGCTGCGCGCCAGGCCAATGCACTGGCCTCCAGTGCCGCTGAGATCGCCGTGCGAGGGGGTCAGGTGGTGGGTCAGGTGGTGACCACCATGGACGAGATCAACCACAGCAGCAAGAAGATCAGCGACATCATCGGCGTCATCGACGGCATCGCCTTCCAGACCAACATCCTGGCGCTGAACGCGGCGGTGGAAGCAGCGCGCGCCGGTGAACAGGGCCGCGGCTTCGCGGTGGTGGCCGCTGAAGTGCGTAGCCTGGCGCGGCGCAGCGCCGAGGCAGCCAAGGAGATCAAAAGCTTGATCGGCGCCAGCGTGGAAAAAGTGGAGGCTGGCAGCAAGCTGGTGGCGGACGCCGGGCAGACGATGAGCGAGATCGTCGACTCGGTGCAGCGTGTCTCAGACATGATTGGCGGGATCACCGGAGCAGCCTCCGACCAGAGCGACGGCATCGAGCATGTCAACCTGGCGGTAAGCCAGCTGGATCAGATCACCCAGCAGAACGCGGCGTTGGTTCAAGAGAGCGCGGGTGCTGCGCAAAGCCTACAAGATCAAGTCGCCCGGCTCTCGGCAACCATGGGGCGTTTCTCAACGGCTAGACGCCCGTTCGGGTCACGCTGATAACAGGGTGCGAGTTGTATGGGACTCTCAGACGAGCCAGTTCCTGGGCAGGCTCGTGCTTTATCCTGCGGAAGGCCGTTTCAGGCAGTTCAGCCGCCGTACGTTTTGCCACTTGCTCAATGACCAGTTGTTGCACTCGCGCACGTTCAAGTCTTGGAATATGAATGTCCGAGACCAGTCTGTAGCTGAGGTTGGTATTGGTGGACAGTGACTCTTCGTGGTTGCGCACCAGAATGATCTCGTTGCTGCGGCCCACGCGGCGCGACACCACCACACCCATGCCGTCGTGCGAGCCGGGCGTTGGCAGACCATCGTTCATGGTGTCGCCGCGCCATCCGTAGCGCTTGTAAGTGAAGCCCGCCGGCAGCTCGATCAGCGGCAAGCCGGTGGTCATGTCGTTCACCGGTCCGTGGGACCGTAAGGGCTGACCATCAGCGAAGACGCATCGCCTGGAGCGCAGTTGTCGCCGTAGCCATGATCAATGGTGTCCGCCATCGCGGCAATGGGCCCACTGAACGCGGCGGCGATGGCGCTGGCACCGCCGCCAATCAGCAGGTTGCGGCGGGAGACTTCGGGTTGTTTGTGGTCCGACCTGGGGCTGGATCTCACGTGGTTGAAGGACTCTTTCAGCTTCGTGGAGCGGGGTGAAAGACCCATGACAAGGCCGCGATCCTTTGGTGTGGTTTGTGTCGAAAAACCGGGTGAGATCCTCCAAACAGACCATGAGCGCCAACCCCTGCCGATCAGCGCGCGCTGGCCTTCAAGGCCTGCTCGATCGCCGGCGCACCCACCGCACCGGCAATTCGCATGCCACTCACGGTGAACAAGGTCGGCGTTCCGTTCACGCGGTACTGGTTGGCCAGCGCTGCGTTGCGGTCAAGGGCCTGCAGGTCACACGCAGCAGTGTCGGAAGGTGCCGGCCTGTCCTTCATCACAGCGTCCCACGCCTTGCTGCGATCAGCAGCACACCAGATGGCCTCGTTCATCGCCCGCGACTGTGGACCGAGGAATGAGACGGGAAAGGTGTAGAGCACCAGGTCGGGCACGTCGTCGAGCGTGCGGTGCAGCCGCTTGCAGAACCCGCAGCGTGGGTCCTCAAAAGTGACCAGCACGCGACCCGGCAACTCCCGACCCTTGACCGTCTTGATGGCGTCGGTCAGATCGACCTTGCTGATGTCGAACACCGGCAAGGTCGCCAGCTCGTGCTCCTGCTGTCGGCGTTCCGTGATCGACGTGCGGGTGGCCACGTCAACCAGATGGCCGTTCACCAGGTACTGGCCGGTCGAATCGATGTACAGGATGTTGCCTTTGACGATCACCTCGAACAGGCCGGCCACGGGCGAAGGTGCAATCGCATCAACTTTGGCCCCTGTGAGGCGTTCGACGATGCCTGAAAGCGCCTGGGAGTCGGGC
This sequence comes from Hydrogenophaga sp., assembly GCA_031426175.1. GTDB lineage: Bacteria > Pseudomonadota > Gammaproteobacteria > Burkholderiales > Burkholderiaceae_C > Hydrogenophaga. Next base: position 16,371 of record JANPKR010000391.1, read on the forward strand.
GCAACCGGCTGGGCTGAAGTGGCCTCCGCTGTCAGTAGCGATGCACAGGCCAGCAGCGCGCCGCAGAGCGTGGCCCAGCGTGTTCTGACAATGGTCGAAAAGATGTTCATGGTGCGTACCTGTTGAAAGCTCACAAACGAGCGGTCGCTGGATCCTGCACCGCCGATGTGACATGCATCCGAAGGCCGCCGCGGCCAGATGGTCCGAACGGATGCCTTCAATGAGCCGTTCGGCCAGTCGCATCTCGGGGAACGAATTCAAGGTGTCACACATCGCCAGCAAACTCACCGCCTTGGTGCCAGCGCCCGATCGTCAACCGTCTGCAACCCTTTCTTGCGAACACCCGCTGCACCGAGGGAGCGCCCTTGAACCACACATCCGCCTCGATCCCGTCCTCTGGCCATCTGGCCCGCGGCACGCAGGGCGCGTCCAGCCGGGGCAGCCTGCTTCACGCGCTCGAGATGTCGTTGAGTCCGCTGGTGGCGGTGGGCACCCTGTGGACCTTGGCCATGGGCATGGACGGCGGCATTCACACCGAATACTTTCTCCTCGGCCTGGCGGTGTTCGCCCTCACCTACCCCGGCCCTTCCCGCCTGACCCTCTCAGCCCGCGCCACTCTGGTGGACGTGCTGCTCAGTTGGGGCACAACCATGGCATTGCTGATCGCTGCAGGCTGGGTGACGGGTTATGTGCGCATTTTTCCGGTGGACGTGGTCCTGACCTGGCTGGCCATCACCCCCGCGGTCGACCTCGCCGCCTGGGTGCTGCTGCGCTGGACCGCACCCACCCTGGTCCGCCTGCAAGGTGCTCCCGAGCGTGCCTTGGTGGTGGGCATGAACCACCAGGGTCTGGCACTCGCGAGCAACCTCACCGCCACCCGCTTCAACAACATCGAGGTGGTCGGCTTCGTTGATGACCGCAGCCGCGAACGGCTGCAGGCGGACGACCGCTTCAACCTGCTCGGTCGCTTTGACCACCTGGTCGATGTGATCAACAGCCAGCGCATCAACCTGATCTACATCTCGCTTCCCATGGCATCGCAGCCCCGCATCCTGAAGATCCTCGATGACCTCAAGGACACCACGGCATCGATCTACTTCGTGCCCGACATGTTCGTCACCGACCTGATCCAGAGCAAACCCACCGTGCTGTGTGGCGTTCCCGTCATCTCGGTGTGCGACACGCCTTTTCAGGGCATCAACGGTGCTCTCAAGCGGGGCAGCGACGTGGCACTTTCATCGCTCATCCTGCTGGTGCTGGCACCGGTGCTGCTGACCATCGCCGCCGCTGTCAAGCTGGGCTCGCCCGGGCCAGTGATCTTCAAGCAACGTCGCTATGGCCAGGATGGGGAGGAAATCGTCGTCTACAAGTTCCGCTCGATGACGGTGGCCGAAGACGGTCACAACGTGCGCCAGGCGCAGCGCGACGACAAGCGAATCACGCCGCTGGGCGCCTTCCTGCGCAAGACCTCGCTGGACGAACTGCCCCAGTTCATCAACGTGCTGCAGGGCCGCATGAGCATCGTGGGTCCGCGCCCGCACGCCGTGGCGCACAACGAGCTCTACCGCAAGCTCATCAAGGGCTACATGGTGCGCCACAAGGTGCGCCCGGGCATCACTGGCTGGGCCCAGGTCAACGGCTTTCGGGGCGAGACCGACACCCTGGAAAAGATGGAGGGGCGCATCGAGCGCGACCTCGACTACCTGCGCAACTGGTCGCTCAAGCTCGACGTGCTCATCATCCTCAAGACGATCCGTCTGGTGTTCCGGGACCAGCAGGCCTATTGAATGAAACACTTCCTGCTTCTGGTCTGCTGCTTTCTGGGCACGGCAACGGCCCAGACCGCAGACGGTCTGACCCTTCGGGCGGGCCACACGCTCAGCCACGACGACAACCTGTTTCGCCTGCCCGACGGCGTGGACCCTCAGGCCGTGCTGGGACGCGCCACCGCCAGCGAAACCGTCGGCATCAGCACGCTGGGCGCGAGTTACGCGCGCGACTTCAGCCTGCAGCGCCTGGAGGTGGATGTGAGCCTGGTGGACTACCGCTACCGCAACTTCAGCCGACTGGACCTGCTCGCCACCAACTACGACCTCACCTGGCGTTGGGCGGTCACTCCTCGCTTGCGGGGCGCGCTGGTGGCCGAGCGCGATGAGAGCGTCAACAGCTTTGACGACACCAGCGTCCTCAGCCGCGGCAACCAGCGCGTTCGGCGCTACCAGGGCTTTGACGCGCTGTACGAACTCGACGGCGTCTGGCGCATCGTGGGCGGCGTCCAGAGCACACGCAACCAGAACGAACAGCCCGTGATCGGCGAAGACAGCTACGTCTCGCGATCGGCCGACGTGGGTCTGCGCCATGAAGCGCTCTCAGGCAGTTCGGTCACCCTGCGGCTGCGCAACGGCAGCGGCAACACGTTCAATGGCGCAGCGCTTCCCGGCGCTCTCAGGGACACGGACTTCAAGCAACGCGAACAGGTGCTCGACATCCGCTGGCTGCTCACCGACAAGACCACCGCCGATCTCAGCCTGGTCCGCCTGGAGCGCAAGCACGCCCGCCTGGCCTCTCGCGACTACAGCGGCACCAACTCCGCGCTCGCTGTGCGCTGGGCAGCCACCGCCAAAACGCTGTGGACCCTGCAATGGGCATCCGACCTCTCCAGCTACCAGACCACGAACGCCAGCTTTTCGCGCAACGAACGGCTCACCGCCACCTACCTGTGGCAGATCGCTGCGCGGACCAACCTGCAAGCCAGCGTGAGCGAGTCGCGCCGCCGCTACCTGGGCGCACCACCCGGCCAGAGCCCCGACCCGCAACGCGACACCACCCGCGAAGCGTCGCTGGGCTTGCGATGGAACGCCACCCGCAACCTGGCTCTCAATGCATCGCTGAAGCAAACCCAGCGCAGCAGCAACCGGCCTGGCCTGGCGTTCTCAAGCACCCAGGCGGTGGTGGGTCTGAGCGTCTTCACAAACCAGTAATCCAACCCTCCCTGGCGCATCCTCCAAATGGATCAATGGGGCACCGGTCTCATTCGCGAATGCATGAAACAGACCGTAAGCAAACTTACAACGGGAACATGTCTTCCTGCCTTTTGGAGTGTTTGATGAAAAAGCTTGTCTTTGTCCTGACCCTGGTTGCCGCAGCCGCGAGCGCTTCGGCGGCCACCTTCACCAACGTGCCCGGTGGCGCCACCACGGGACTGCCATTTGCGTCCTTCGGCAACGCGGCCAACCCCAGCGGCGACTCGCCACGGGTCGGTCAGGTGTTTTCGCTGGTGTCTGAAGCCCTGCTGTCGTCGTTCAGCTTCTATGCGATCGGCAACCAGACGGCCTCGTTGCAGCTGAACGTGGCTCAATGGAACCCAGCCACGAACGCCAGCAACCAGAGCCCCAACCTGGTCGGACCGTCCCTGCTGACGACCACCGGCTCGGCTATGACCACCTACAACGCAACGGGTGGATTCACCACCATCGGTTTTGACAACCTGGGTCTGAACCTGAACGCTGGCACCAAGTACATCGCTTACCTGACCAGCAGCGACCCCACGGTGAGCGGTATCCAGCTGTCGCGCACCCAGACGGCACAAGACGCCTCCGGCTTCGGCCTTGGTCATGCCTACCTCAGCACCATTCCAGGTCAGGGTTGGCAGCTTCCGTTCAACGGCAACGGCTTCCTGAGCCTGCAGTACACCGCCATCACCGCGCCGGTGCCCGAGCCAGAGACCTACGCCATGCTGCTGGCCGGGCTGGGCTTGATGGGGGCTGTCGCACGCCGCCGCAAGAACCGGTCCGCTTGAAGGGATACCGGGAAGGGTTTACCCGGTTAACATTGCGACCCCGGGGGCCAGCGGAAGCAACCGCTCTGATGGATGCGCCCCCTGTTCCTACCAGGAGCCCACATGCTTGCTGTCAAAAAAGCCCGCAAACTCATCCAGTCGAATCCTGAGAGCGAAGGCGCCAAAGTGCTTTCAGAACTGGTCATTGCACTGGAATCAAACCAGGCGTTTCCCCTGAGCCGTCTCTACACGCTCAACTTTTCTCAGTTCGAGCTTGCGCTCGAAATCCTGTCGGAGTGGCGCCTGGACCGCTACTACAGCAGCAAGGGCCGGTTGCTGGATTTGTCGTTGCACGCAGCTGAGCTTCAGAGCGCTTGAATCCCATGCGCCTGTGAGCCCGGCCCTTGTGGTCAATTCCACCGCAGGTCGAACAGTCTCCAGCCCCCTTGCTCAATCTGCCACTGCTGCGTGATGTAACAGCAGGTCAAGCACTCACTGGACCCGCGCAAGAACAAGAAACATCATCGGTTGAGCATGCTCAATCCTTACGGTCAGACGCGAAGCGGGGTTCGGCGGGAAGCGCGGGTGAGAGCATCAGCGGACCAAACCAGGCGCTGACCTGTTCACCGGTGTTGTTGGAGTCGGTCATCACGCCCACAGCCGTCGGGCGCCCCGGCGGGTCGCCGAAGACAAGGCGGTAGTCGGCTTCGATGTCGCGCTCGTGGTCCACCCACCGGTTGAGCCGCGCGGGACCTGAATCGATCACCAGCATGCGGATGCGCTGTGTGTGCGGGTTGGGGATCACGCTGCCAACAGGGTAGCGGTGGTCCCACACATACATGAGCGTGGCGAACGGCAAAGGCTCTCCCGTGACCAGATTCGCCAGCTCCGAGAGCATGTTGTCGCGCACGCTCAAGCGATCGCGGTCGCCATCGAAGGTGACGATCACCCGCGCCACAGCATCGTCAATGTCCTGGTCGCGCAAGTCGGCCCGCTCGTTGAGTGACGGCACGAACCAAGAGAACGACAGCCGGGCCGGACCCTGATTCGCGTTGTCGGGCAGTCGCATGCGCAGCGTGCTGTTGCCGGAGTCGCTGCGCGCGAGCACGGCCACGCGACCTTGGTGCACGGTGGCTTGGTAGGCGGTCGGTTTGTGGTTGCCGTAGCGCCGGTGCACCCAGGTGCCGGGTACGTCGGCCGCCACCAGCTGGCTGGCTTGGGCCCAGGCCGAGGCCGACAGCTCGGCAGCTTCGGCTTCCAGCGCTGCGTGTTGAGCGGAGTGGTCGACGTCTTCGTCTTCGTGCGACAGGGAAGCACATCCCGCCAGCAGACTCAGCGTCAGGACCCAGGAGATTCGGCCAACATTGCGCTGGAGAATGGCCATTGACGAATCTCCGCGCATGCCAAGGTCAAGGCGTGGCGTTGGCAGACGCCGGCGTCTTGTGCTCGTCAAGCTTGTCGCGGTGGGTTTCCAGCATGTTCTCGATGCCCACGCGGCCCATGCCGGTGAACGGCTCCAGGCGCAGCACGGTGTCTCTGGCGCTGCGGTCGCGGCACTGTTCGATCAGCGAGCGGCCGGTGGCGTAGAGCTGTGTGTTGCGGCCCTCGCAGGCAGCCACCTGCTCGCGAAGTCCGGCACCCTGTGTGTCGAGCTGCTGGCCGCGTTGGCGTGCGCTGGCCAGGTCACGTTCCAGCTGCCCTGCCCTGGCGGTGATTTCTTGCAGCTTGCGTTCCTGTTCGGCGTTTCTGGCCGCCAGCGCATCGCGCTCGCTGGTCACGGTCTGCAGCTCGCGCTGCAGTCGCTGCCCCCTCGCCGATTCGCTCTGCGCGCGGCTCTGGGCGCCGCCCACCTCTTCGGCCAGTTTGACGCGCTCCTGTTCTGCGGCGTCAAATTTCTGCTGCAAGGCGCTCAGGTCCTGGTTGGATTTCTGCACCTGTTGCTGGGCGCGGCGAAGGGCTTCGCGCTCGCGGCTGGCTCGTTTGTCGTCCTGCGCCATCGAGGGCATGACCAGACTGGTCGAGAGCACGGCCAGCAACGAGGCACGCAGGAAAATGGTCAACATCAAAAATCCTCCTTCAGGTACGGGCGGCTGGCCCGCAAGGCCTGCCGCTTCACATCGGCCCGGGCGCCTGCGTTCACGAGCTGGGTGGCCAAGGCTTCGCGCTGGAGCTGCCTGGCCCAATACAAGGGCGTGAGTCCATCGGCATCGGGCTGGTTCGGATCCAGGCCGTGACCCAGCAACACCGCCATCACCTGGGGCAGGTCGTCGTTGATGGTGACCAACAACAGCCCGGCGCCAGTGCGGTCTTTTGCCTGGGTATCGGCACCCGCCTTCAGCAGCAAGCGCACCACTTCGGGGTGGTTGAGCTTGACCGCGGTCACCAGGGGTGTGTGTTCGTTCAGCCCGGTCGCGTCCACCCTTGCACCCGAGCGCAGCAGCAGCCGCACCATGTGCGTGTGGCCGCGCAGCGCCGCTTGGCCCAGCGGCGTCAGTGCCCCGCCGCGCCCGTCCACATCGGCACCCGCGCGCAGGAGCGTGCGGGCGGTCTCCACGTCACCCTCCCGCGCGGCGAGCAGCAGCGCCGTGTGGCCCCACGTGTCCACCGCGTTCACCTGCGCACCGTCCTTGATGAGCTGGCGCAACGCCACACCGTCGGCGCGGCTTGCCGCCTGGATCAGCTGTTGGTCGAGCTCACTGGCCAGACGCAGCACCGGATCGTTGGCGCTGGCTGTCGCAGCCCGGCGCTCGCGTTCCGAGGTGTGGAAGCGCGGGTTGTCCTCGGGGGTGAGAGCGCCCTGCTCGATGCGGTCGCGCAAGGCCAGTTGCTCAGGCGTGTGCACGGCGCAGCCCTGCGCCGAAACCCCCAGCACCACCACGAGCAGTGCCTGCAGTGCGCCTCGCCGAACCTCAGAACTTCGCATTGAGCTGAACCTGCAATGTGTTGATGGTCAGAGGCAGGCCGCTGATTTCCCGGCTGGAGAGCCAGCGCGCGTTGAGCCAGGTGTTGCGGCCCAGGCCGTACTGCGCGCCCACGATGAAGCCCTTGCTGTTGGTGCCCCCGAGGTGGAAGTCGGAATCGGTGAAGGCGTCCACCGTGGCGTCCGCTTCGAGGTAGCGGTAAGCCAGCGAGAGCTGCCAGTCGTTCTTGAGCAGCATGGCCGGCATGCCGACGGCCAAGCGCAGCATGTAGCCGGTGTCTTCCTTCGGCACGGTCAATCCGCTTCGCGCCAAGGTCTTGCCGCTGCTGAACCCGATGTTCTTGAGGTAGTCGCCCGTCACGATCAAGTGCACCGGGTTGTAGAGATTGAAGTCCACCGCGCCCGTGAGGTTGAGCACCTGGTAGTCGTTGGCCAGACCGAATGGTCCGTTCAGGTTGGTCGGGTTGGTGATGTTGAACAGCGTGTTGCCCTTCTGGCGCGAGAGCGGCGACGTGTCATCGGTGGTGTTGCTACCGTTGCTGTTGCGCACGCCGCTGATGTTGCGGAAGTCGTAAAGACCCAGGCCCACCTTGGCCCGAAGGTCGTTGCTCGGCACCCACTCGACGCCACCCTGCGCAGCGATCAGCCACTTGCTCTTGGCGTCGTTGCTTTCCGAGGTCTGGATGTCTTCCAGCGGGAACAGCCCCACAGTGCCGAACGGGCGCCAGGTGCGTGTGGCCGCCACCGGGTCTTCGTACTGCAAAGCAAGACCATCGAAGTTCAGATCGTCGTCCCACATCAGATCGGTGCTGAAGAACGGGTTGGGTATGCGCCCGGCCGTGGTGGTGAGCCAGGGCAGAAACTCGCTGGAGCGCGACCGGAGAAAGGCGCGGTCCAGCGCGAAGGTGTACTTGCTGCCGTAGCTGCCCAGCGTCTGGTTGGTCGACACCGGGTCACCCGAACTGCCGGTGACGAGGCGCAAGCTGGCCGAGATGTCGGGCGTGACGCGCGCGGTGATGCCAAGCCGCGCGCGCAGCCGGGCGCGGTCACGGTCTTCGCTGGTGTTGGCGATGTTCTGCCCGGCCGCTTGAAAGTTCAGGGCGGGCGCGTTGTCGTCGGAAAACATGTCGCGCTGGTAGCCAAGGCGCAAATCACCTTCGAACCGGAACCGGTCCACCCACTCCGGCACCGCGTTCACATCGCCCCAGCGCTCGGTTTTCGCCTGGGCCACCACCTCTTCGCGCACCTCGTCGGCGATCTGCTTGCGCACCGACTCCGGCACGAACTGCACGCGCACGGTGGACTGCTCGGCCTTCTTGGCCTCGGCCACGGTGGCCTTGGCCTTGGCTTCAGCCTGCTTCACCAACGCGTCGGCCTTGTCCGCTGGCAGCACACCCTGCTGCACCAACGCCTGGATCAGGTTCAGCGTGGTCTGCTTGAGCGTTTCCAGGTCTTCGCGCTCATCGGCCTGGGCGGTGGCCGCAGCAACGGTCATCAGGGCCGCCAGGCTCACCTGGCGCATGGCGTGGTGCAAAGGTCGTTTCATGGGATGTCTCGGCAAGGAAGGGGTTTGAATGAACTTCAGGAATGCAGGCGTCACGAACGCGTGGTGATGCGCAACCGAATGGGCTGGGGCATGTCGCCGGGCGCGCCTTCACGCACCGCCGGCAGGTTGCGCAGGGCCAGGCGCAGCGCCTCGTCCAGCTCGGGCTTGTCACCCGGCCCCACCAGCTCGACGCGGGTGACCTGGCCGCTGCTGCTGACCCACACATTCACCACGCGCTGGTAGTCCGCGGCTGCGCGCAGCTTCTTGTCGCGCTGCACGGCATCGGTGATGAGTTCCTTCACCAGTGAGCCGTACCGAGCGAAGGGGTTGCTGCTGCCTCCACCACCCACGGGGCCAATGCCGGTGCTTCCATCCCCCGGCGGCAGCGTGATGCCGCCACTGCCGTTGCCCGGCAGTGACGTGGTGGGGCCGGGTGCGGGCGCCTGCGCGGCCGGCTGGGGCGAGGCTTCGGGTTTGGGCGCGTCGATCTTTTCCTGCTTTTGCTGCGGGGGCGGCGGTGGCGGAGGTGTTTTAGGTGGCGGCGGTGGCGGTGGCGGCTTGATCAGCTCGATTTGCTGCACCGCGCGCTTCTTCGTGCCTTCAGCTGGTTGGGACATCAGGCTGTACAGCCAGACCGCGCCTGCGATGAGCAACGCAACGAACAGCGCAAGCGCCATGGCGCGACCGTGGCGCCGCAGGAACGAAGGACCCGACTTCACTTGGCCTGCCGCTGCGTCACCAGACCAATCTGGTTGAGGTCCAGCCGCCCGAGCAGGTCCAGCACCTCGACCACCTTGGCGTACTGCACGGCCGAGTCGCCCTTGACCACGATGGGGAACTCGGGCGTACCGGCCTTGAACTGCAAGAGACGCGCTTCCAGATCGGCCAGCGTGGCCATGGGGTAGGCGTCCAGGTACAGCGCACCGGTCTCGGTGATGGTGATGGCACGTGTGGCTGGCTTGGCCAGGCTGGGCGTGTCGCTGGCCCTGGGCAGGTTCACCTTGATGCCTTGCACCGAGGCCGTGGTCATGAGAATGAAAATGACCAGCAGCACATACGACAGGTCCAACATCGGGGTGATGTTGATGTCGTCGTAAATTGCGCCGTCTTCCTGGGCTTTGGACATGTTTGTGCTCCTCAGTCGCCGTAGGTTTCGGCCATCTTGGTCACGAACTCGTCCACGAACACGTTCATGTCGTTGGAGATCGACTTGATGCGCGTCTGCAGGTAGTTGTAGCCAAACAGCGCCGGAATGGCCACGCCCAGACCGGCCACCGTGGCCACCAGCGCAGCGGCAATGCCGGGTGCGATCGCGTTCACGTTCACGTCGCCCGCTGCGGCAATGGCGGCGAAGGTGATCATCACGCCCACGACAGTGCCAAGCAGACCCAGGAAAGGACCGCCCGAGATGGCGATGGTCAGCAGCACCATGCCCTTGTCCAGGCGCTGGCGTTCGCGCGTGAGTTGCGCGTCCAGGCTGGAGCGCACCGCGAGCATCGCGCGTTCGCTCACCGAGGGTGCCACCACGCCGTCGTGTTCCACCGTGGCACCCGGCGAACCCTCGGTGTGAAAACGCGACTTCAGCTCGCGTGCGCCCACCTGGAAGATGCGGTGCAGTGGCGAGTCCTTGTACTGGTCGGCCTGCGAAGCGAGCTGATCGAGCTCCCTGGCGTGCACCGAGGGACCAGCGTTGAGCTTTCGCAAGTGGGTGGTGAGCTGGTCAAACGCCTCGTTGAAGCGGGGGTTGCTGCGGTCCTGGCGGGTCAGCAGCACCGCCTTGGCCCACATGATGTAGATCGCAATGAAGAACATGAACACGCAGATCACCACCACCACCCAGCCGTCCACGGTGAGGTTGTTCATGGTGGCCATGAAATAGCCCGTCTGCGCGCTCTGGTCCGTGGTCTCTTCATCACCCATGCGCACCAGCGTGCCGGCCTGGCCCTGGCTGTCGGCCTGCACCGCGATCCACGCTTCGGAGCGTTGCGTTGTAGAGATCTGCACCTCGTCGATCTCACCCACCAGGCCCGAACCCACGCGCAAGGCACCCGCTGGAGAGAACGCAGTGGCCACATTGGCCACCGGCTTGCCATCCACATACAGCACGGCATTTCTGCCGAAGCTCACCGCCACATGGCGCCACGCGTTGAGGGCCAGCGGAGCGCCGCCCTGGGCGGTGGTGCCACCCGCGCTGATCACCGGCACGCCCGCTTGCAAGCTCACGGTGAGGCCACCGAAGGACAGCAGTTCACCGTCGGCGCGCTCGGGCTTGATCCAGGCGGAGAAGGTGAAACCGGTGGCCGCCTGCAACGAGGCGTCGCCGATCTGCAAACCGCCGTCGGCATTGAGCCGCGCCGACCCGGCGATCAGCCCGGTGGGCACGAAGGTGGCCGTACCGCCCGCCACGTGGCGGCCCGCTGCGGTGGTGTCCTGTGGCAGACCGCTGGTGTCGCTGAGGTGGTACACGGCCCACTGCGCGGCGTCGTAAAGACCCGACGCGGGCACCTGCTGCGCGGCTTCATTGCCGTAGTACAGCCACACGTGCTGCAGCGCGTTGCTGCCCGCGATGCGCGGAACCTGCACCCACACGAAGGCGAGTTCGTTGGTGCTGTCGAAACGCTCGATGTGGTGAGCGAGCACCGTCTTGTCGTCCTCGGCCACGAAACGCAGGTCGGAGCCGTTGTCGTTGGCGGCAAGAAAGTCAAAGTTGCCGGTGGACAACCGCACCAGCACCGGCACGCCGGTGGCCTCGGCGGTGATACCGGCGGCCTGGGTGTCCAGCGTGATCTTCTTGCGGATGGTCCAACCCTCATCCCACCAGGCGTGGGCGGACAGCGGAAGCATCAACACGCAGAGGGCGAGAGCAAAGAAGCGTTTCATGGGAATGCAGAAAAGATGGCGTGCCGCCCGCGGCGCGGGCATGCACGAAAGGTACGAAGGAACGATGGCGCTGGCGTTACAAAAGTGGAGTGACCATCCGTTCGGCCTATTCACCAAAGCCGAGCACGTCGACCCGCACCACCGAGGGGCGAAGCGAGGCCGCCAGCTCCTGCGCGGCCTTGGCCGACTCGGCTGCCGCCTGGTTGAGCGCCTCGACCACCTTGCCGGTGTCGTCACCACCCGAGGTGGCGCCCGACGACGCGGCAGAGACAGCGCTGGTGTCGGCCACCGGCGTGCCGGCGCTGGTGCCCGACACCGAGATGTTGTCGGCACCCAGCACCACCAGCGCGGCGATGTTCAGGTTGCCCGCGCGGATACCGGCATCGCCGGCGTTGACCGTGCCTTTGGGAGCGATGAGGTCGACGTCGCCGGCGGGTATGTCTCCGGTCTTGAGTGCTCCGATACCGGACCCGGTGGCGGCGCCCTGCAGTTCCTGCGTCACCGCACCGGTCACCGGGTCGAACTTGACCACCGGCGGTGGTGCCGCGGCTGCGGTCTTCTTGCCCTTGCCGGCATCGATGTCGCCCTCGCTGGACCACAGCACGATGCTGCCGCCCTGCACCGTCAGTATGCGAGACTGGTTCACCAGGACGTTGTCGCGGGTGGCGCCACGGATGTTGCCCGCAGAGGCTGTCACCACCCCCAACACGCCCAGTTCGCCGAGGTTGTTGTTGTCGGATGTGGTCAGCGCCTCGGGTGTGTTGGCCAGGCCCACCACCATGCCGCCACCGGGCACCAGCAGGTCGATGTTGCCGCCCCGTTCGGTTTTGATGCGGCTGGCAAACAGGTTGATGTTGCCGTCGTACCGGTTGAAGCGCCCGTTGGCGTCTTTCTCGCCGATGCCGGGGAAAGCCAGCTCCAGCGCGGCGTAGCCGCGACTGAAATCGCCCGCGTAACCGCTGTCGGTGCGGTTGGCATCCCGGCCGGTTTCGCGCAGCGCCGTGTAGAGGAATTCCACCACCCTGTCGCGGCGGGCTTCGGGTGCCAGCGCGGCCACCTCAGCCACGGCCGTGTTCGCGGTACCCGCCGTCAGCGCCGAGTTGCCGGTCAGCCAGCGTGCCAGCCACAAGTCGGACTCGCTCGCCGCGCCCGAGGACAGGCGCTGCGACAGGCGTCGCAGTGTTCCAGCGGCATCCAGGCCGGCGGCACCCACGCCGGCCAGCACGCGGATGTTCGTTCCGCCCGCCGGCAGCGAGCTGTTGTCCAGATCACCCCGGCTCACGATGCCGCCCGAGGTGCCCAGGTTCACGTCGCGCCCGGCCTGAACCTCCAGGCTGCCCAGCCCGCCCACGCGAATGCCGTCCGGGTCGTTGCGCGTGAGGCGGTCCGCAAAGCTCACATCCCGCCCGGCCTGCACCCGGCTGCGGTCGCTGGCGTTGGCGTGCTGCACGCGCAGGTTGAAGTTGCTGACGTCGCGCCCTGCGCGCACATCGACCGCCTTGGACAGGTCCAGCAACACCTCGGCGCTTGAAGCACCACTCACGTCGCCCTGCACCGCGTACACCCTGGCGGTGCTGGTGTCGCCTGTGTGTACCGGTATGGTGGCGTGGAGCACCCCATCGTTCGCCAACAACGCCTCGGTCTCCGCACTGCCGTACCCCACCGGCCGCGCCGCGCTGGGGATGGAGGCCGGATCCTTGTCGCTCATGACCAGACGGGTGTTCAGCCGCACCGAGTCCTGCGCCAGCAGCTCCAGCTGACCGGTGGCGGAAGGCAGCATGTTCAAGGTACCGCCAAAGCCATCCACCTCGACGTTGCG
>JANPKR010000392.1:0-7166 GCA_031426175.1 Hydrogenophaga sp.
ACAGCGAATACTGCTCCTCCAACATCGACTTCGTGGACGCCGCCAGCGTGGCCGACGTTCTGGGCATCGAGATCGAACACGTCAACTTTGCCGCCGAATACAAGGACCGCGTGTTCGCCGAATTTCTGCGCGAGTACCAGGCCGGGCGCACGCCCAACCCCGACATCCTGTGCAACGCCGAGATCAAGTTCAAAGCCTTCCTGGACCATGCCATGCGCCTGGGCGCCGAGAAGATCGCCACCGGCCATTACGCCCGGGTACGGGAACGCAGCGGCTCGTTCGAGCTGCTCAAGGGGCGAGATCCGCTCAAGGACCAGAGCTACTTCCTGCACCGCCTGAACCAGGCACAGCTGAGCAAAACCCTGTTCCCGGTGGGCGAGCTCCCCAAGACCGAGGTGCGCCGCATCGCCGCCGAGATCGCGTTGCCCAATGCCAAGAAAAAGGACAGCACCGGCATTTGTTTCATTGGCGAGCGTCCGTTCCGCGATTTCCTCAACCGCTACATCGCCAAGGAACCAGGCCCGATCAAGGACGAAAAAGGCCGTGTGCTGGGCCATCACGTGGGGCTGAGTTTCTACACGCTGGGCCAACGCCAGGGCCTCGGGATTGGAGGCGTCAAAGCCAAAGGCGCGCAAAAGGGTGGCAACGACCACGCACCCTGGTTCGTGGCGCGAAAGGACATGGCGAGCAACACGCTGTGGGTGGTGCAGGGGCACGACCACCCCTGGTTGCTCACACCGAGGCTCAGCGCGCAGGACGTGAGCTGGGTGGCGGGCCGTGCGCCTGGGTCGGGCGATGTGGGTGCCAAGACGCGCTACCGCCAGACCGACGCGCCTTGCATGATGCGGCCGCAAGGCGACATCCACTTCGACCTGCTGTTCAAGCAGTCTCAGTGGGCTGTCACGCCGGGCCAGAGCGCGGTGATCTACGACGGCGAGATTTGCCTGGGCGGCGGCGTGATCACCACCGACGCAGCCAGTGCCTGAGCTTCTTCAGGGCGCCTTGGCTGGTGCGTTCAGGCGAGCGTGGATGCGCCGCGTGGTGCGCCAAACGACCCAGAGCACCAGCGGCACCATGGCACCAGCCGCTATCTCCGGCTGTATCGGCAGTCCCGCGGCCTTGGCCCCTTTGGTCAGGTACAGCAGCAGGCTGATCACGTAGTAGGAAATGGCCGCGATCGACAGGCCTTCCACGGTGGTCTGCAGTTGCAGTTGCAGTTCCTGACCGCGCGTGAGCTTGGCCAGCAGCTCCTGGTTTTGCGCTTCGGTGACGATGTCGACCCGCGTGCGCAGCAGCGCACTGGTGCGCGAGACGCGTTCGGACAGTGAAGTCAGGCGCTGCGCACTGGCAGCCACTGTGGCCATGGCCGGTGAGAGCCGGCGCTGCATGAACTCGCCGATGGTCTGCGTGCCAGGAATCGGTTTCTCGCGCAGCTCGGCGATGCGCTGCGTGACCACCGCGTCGTAGGCGCGCGTGGCCGCAAAGCGGTAGGTGTTCTCGGCGGTGGCGCGTTCCACCCGGGCCGCCAGCGAGACCAGCTGGTCCAGCAGCTCCTGCTCCGAGGTGGACTTGTTCTCCAGCTGAGCCGTGATGGTCGCGAGCTGGGCTTCGGCTGCGCTCAACGTGGGCCCCAATGTTTTTGCCACCGGCAGCCCGCGCAGGGCCATGAGGCGGTAAGTTTCGATCTCCAGCAGGCGCTGCGAGATGCGACCGGCACGTGTGTCGGTGGTGCCCGGTGGGGTGAGAACCAGCATGCGCTCAAAGCCGGAGGGGTGCAGGCGGAAATCGGTCAGGGCCCACGAATGGCCGCCACCGATTTGCGAGGCAACCACAGTGCGTCCGCCAAACCACTGCTGTGCCGGCTCCATGAGCCTCGCCTGGGCGTTGGGGGTTTGCTCAGGCATATCGCAATGCAGCATCACCAGCTTGATGGCGGCCACCGTGCGCCCAGGTATCCCACGCAGCCAGCCTGGGGGTGTCACCAGCTTGTCCAGCAGCACCGGGTCTGTGGCGCCCAGCCCGGCACCTTCGGGCAGGTGCTGCACGATGGAATATCGGGTGAATTCGGTGTGGCGCTCCCACTTCAGCGTGTGTTCGTTCAGCCGCAGGCGCAGGAAGTTGCCCTTCATCTGCTCCAGCGTCAGATCGTCCTGGCCCGGCAGCTCTTTGAGGTGGGCCCATTCCTGCTCGCGGCTCACGCCTTCGTTGAGCACCGCCACGAAGACGATCAGCGCAGGCAGGCGGATGCGGGCCGAGGGTCGGGCATGCACCTCGTTGTGCAGCTCCTCGCGCAGCGCGTCGTCGGGGGGCAGGGCGCCCTGAATTGCAGGGCTACCGACCGCAGAGAGGGGCAGATTCATGAGCGCTGAGCGGGGAGTTGTGGCCGCTCAACTGTATGCCAAAGTGCTGGCCGCGGCGCGCGGCTGCAGCTTCAGGCTTGCCCAAACAGGTGCTTGAGCCAGCGCATGCCCGAGCGCCGGGAACGGGGCGGTACGGGCACAGGCGCCGGTGTGCTGTCGGCGTGCGCCATCCCGCCCATGGCAGCGGTTTCCAGGTCGTCCACAGGATCGTGGCGGGAGCGTGCAGATGCCGCCATGCGCGAGATGTCAAGCGCGTGGCGAGCGATGCTGGCTGGCTGTGCCATGAGCTGGCGATGCTTTTTCAAGGCGGCCTTGATGGTCCGGCCAATGCAGGCTGGTCCCGCGGGTTTGGACATGAAGCGGAAAATCTGCCCTTCGTTGATCAGACGGCCGATGGTGGTGCTGTCGCATTCGGCGGCGTGAATCACGGCCACGATGTTGGGGCTGCTGCGCTTCACAGCCCGGATGAGGTCCAGGGTTGCACCGCTGCCCGGGTGGCTGTCCGCCACGATCACGGCCACCTTGTGGCGTTGCATCAAGCTCACCGCTTCGCCCGGGCTGCGCGCCCACAGCAGCAGCATGTCCTGGCCCAGAACCGTGCGCAGCTGGCGCTCGGTGGTCACGTCTTCGTCCATCAGGAGCACTGTCTCAATGTCACTACCGAACCCGTGTTCCGGACCCGCGAGCGCGTCGTCGGGCAGATCGACCTTGCGGGTTGCAGCCCGGCGCAGCGGCACTTCTCGAGCCACGGTGGCGGCGTAGGTCACCATGTCCATCAGGTGCTGGTTGTCCCAGGGCTTGTGGATGTAGCGAAACACTTCGCTGTCGTTGACCGATTGCAGCGCGTCGGTAACCTCCGCGTGGCCAGTGAGCAGCAGGCGCATGGTCTGGGGCGATGTTTCCTTGACCTGTTCCAGGAACTCGGTGCCGGTCATGCCGGGCATGCGCTGGTCGCTGATCACGACGTCGAATTCGTTCTTGCGCATCAGCGCCAGGCCTTCGTCGGCACGGGTGGCGGACGACACATCAAAACGGCCGCGCAGCAATGCATGGAGGGAGCGCAGAACGCCGGGTTCGTCGTCCACACACAGGACGCGGGGTTTGGAGGGGGTGGTCATGGGGCGTCGGGCTGTCAGGGTGGCCCCTGACGAGCGCGAACCTGACCAGTTGCAGTACGGGCCCGATGCTATTTTTTGCAGCGGCGTTCGCCCATACCCCGCAGGCAGTATCTTGATTTGGCCTGCACTGCAGACCGTGTTGTCCTCTCTTAGGCGGCTTCAGGTGCCAGGCAGGGTGTGCGCCACTGTGGCGTCGGTCTGCACGAGCTCCAGCGGATACCGAAGGCCCGCGAGGTGGTCCTCCATGCATCGCAACACCAGTGGACTGCGGTGGCGCGCTGCGCTGGCGCGAACCTCGTCGGGCGTGAGCCACAGTGTGCGGACGATACCGGTGTCCAGGCTCCGCCCCGGCACCGTTTCCCCCAGCTCGCCGCAAAAGGCAAACCGCAGGTAAGTGATGTCCTCGTTTTCGGCGGGGGTCGCGCCCGCCCGCTGAAACCGTGACAGGTACACGCCCACCAGCGCCGTGGGGGTGAAACGGTGGGTGGTTTCTTCCAGCGTTTCGCGCACCACACCCTGTGCCGGGCTCTCGCCGGGGTCGAGGTGGCCTGCCGGGTTGTTCAGGCGCAGGCCCTGTGGCGTGTGTTCCTCAATCAACAGATACCTGCCATCGCGCTCGATGACGGCCGCCACGGTGACACTGGGTTTCCATCGTGTATCCATCTATGCATTATTGGTATGAAGAGACCGCTGAAATGCTTGTCAGGGCAGACCCCGGACGGTATTCTAAAAAAGTCGCACTTTTGATTTACAAAAAAGGCGGCGCTGGCGGCTAAAGCCATACAAATGGGGTGGATCTATGACATGGCGTGGATGGGGCGTGTCCCACCTGTCGTGGGCGCTGCGCTGGGTACTCTTGTTGTTTGTTTCAGGCGTGGCGTGGATGCCGGCTTCTGCCCAGACACGCCCGATCGTCCAATTGTCGAGCCACGTCGACGCGCTGGCGCTCACCGACCGGCTGGAGTTTCTGGTGGACGGCGCAGGCCAATGGCAGCCCGGCACGCCCCCGCCGGATCCCGGCTTCAGCCGGCTGGACGGGCGATGGAGCCAGGACAATTTCGGCACGCGCGAAGCGCACGTGTGGTTCAGGACCACCTTCGCCACAGGCGATACGGGCGGGGGCGAGTGGCTCTGGATGGTGGCGAATCCACATCTTGATCGGGTCGATGTGATCGTGATGATCGATGGCCAGACCGTGGCGCGGTGGAGCGGCGGCAACGCCGCAGCTGAACGCCCTGATGCTGTTCGCGCGCACCCGTTTCTGCTGGCTCCCCTGGCGCTGAAAGCCGGCACCGAATACTCGGTGTACATGCACGTTCATTCCAGCGGTGTGTTTTACGTTCCCGTGAGTCTGTGGAGGCCCCACGCATTCTGGCGGGCGGATCAGGTGCGCTACGGCTTGTCGGGTCTGTACTTCGGATTGGTGGCCGGCCTGTTTGCCTACAACCTGTTTATCTACCTGCTCATACGTGAGCGTGTTTACCTGGTCTACCTCGGGTGCATCCTCGCACTGACCTTGAGCCAGCTGGCCAACACCGGACTGGGTGCGCAATGGTTGTGGCCCGAATGGGCAGCTTTCAGCACGTTCATCAACAACGTGGCCATTGCCTGTTCGGCCGCGTTGGCCATGCTCTTCCTGCGCGCTTTTCTCAAGACGCCCCAGACCGCACCCCGCATCGATCGGTGGTTGCGCGGCAGTGCGATGGCCTGGCTGGTCGTGTTGGTGGTACTTCCCCTTCTGGACAACGTGGTGGCGGGGTACATCCTGGGCCCAGCCGGATTCCTTACAGTGGTCTTCCTGACGCTGATCACGTTGAACGCTGTTCGCGAACGCCGGCCCGGGGCGCAGTATTTCGCACTGGCCTGGGCCACCCTGTTTTTTGCGGGCGCCTTGTTCGCCCTGTTTCGGTTGGGGGCCTTTCCGCACCACCCCGTTCTGGCCAACATCATGATGGTGGGCTCTTCGCTGGAGCTGGTGCTTCTGTCGTTCGCGCTGGCCGACCGGATACGGTCGGATCGGCTGGCCAAGGAACGTGCCATGGCTGAGAGAACCGCAGCGACCGTCAGGCGGGACGCCGCCCAACGCACGCTCGCTGAAAAATCCAGCTTCATGGCCACGGTAACGCACGATATTCAGCAGCCGCTCTACGCCATGCGGCTGGCGATGCAGAACATCGTGCTTCCGCCGGCTTCGCCCCAGCTGGATGCCCAAATCGCCCAAATCCGTTCAGCCATGCAACTGGCCGACGACCTGCTGGGTTCCCTCGCAACGGTGGTTCAGCTCGACCGCGCCGATCTCATGCCATCCATCTCACGCCACTGCGTTCAAGAGATGCTCGAGCGCGTTGAGTTGCTGTTCGAACCGCTGGCGCAGCAGCGCAATCTTGACTGGCGTGTCACCCCTTGCGTCGCATGGGTGAAGAGCGACCCGATCTTGCTTCAGCGCATGGTTTGCAATCTGGTCGCCAACGCAATTCGGTACACCGAGCGGGGCGGCGTGTTGCTGTCTTGCCGGGTGCGTCGCACGGGCCTGCTGTTGCAGGTGTGGGACACCGGCCCGGGCATCGCGCTCGATGAACAAGGTGCCGTCTTCGATGAATACTTCCGGGGCGGCGCCTCCCAGGCGAGTCAGTCGGGTTTGGGGCTTGGGCTGTCCATCGTGCGCCGTTGCGCTCAACTGCTGGACATTCAGGTGAGCATGCGCTCGGTGGTCGGGCGGGGCACTTGTTTCCAGTTGCTGGTACCGCTGGCACCGGCCGACGAATGATCGTGGGCACCGGGCGAGCCAAGGCAGTTCACCCACGCCTGCCCGGGCAGCGACCTTCAGTTAAGCTTGCAGGCTGATTTCCCAACCCGCGAGCGAGGAGACGTTCATGATGATTGGCGTACCCACTGAAACCACAGTGGGCGAAACCCGAGTGGCCGTCACGCCCGAGACAGCCAAAAAATACGTGGCCCAGGGGCACAAGGTGTGTGTGCAATCCGGGGCCGGGCTGGCAGCCAGCGTGACCGACGCGGCCTATACCGCAGCGGGGGCCGAGATCACCGATGCCGCGGGCGCGCTTGGGGCCGAGCTGGTGCTCAAGGTGCGTACCCCGTTCGACAACGAGCTGGCCCACATGAAGCCGGGTGCGACGGTGGTGGGCATGCTCAACCCCTTCGACGCCGAGGGACTGCAGCGAATGGCGTCCGCCGGCCTCACCGCCTTCGCACTCGAAGCCGCACCACGCACCACCCGCGCCCAGAGCATGGACGTGCTGTCCTCGCAGGCCAACATCGCCGGCTACAAGGCCGTGATGCTCGCAGTCCACCACTACCAGCGCTTCTTTCCCATGCTCATGACGGCGGCCGGCACGGTCAAGGCCGCGCGCGTGGTCATTCTGGGTGTGGGTGTTGCGGGCCTGCAGGCCATTGCCACCGCCAAGCGCCTGGGCGCGGTGATCGAAGCTTCCGACGTGCGCCCCAGCGTGAAGGAGCAGGTGGAGTCGCTGGGTGGCAAGTTCATCGACGTGCCGTACGAGACCGCCGAAGAGAAGGAAGCCGCCGAAGGTGTGGGCGGTTATGCCCGCCCCATGCCGCCAAGCTGGCTCGAGCGCCAGAAGCTGGAAGTGGCCAAGCGCGTTGCGCTGGCCGACGTGGTGATCTCCACCGCGCTGATCCCCGGGCGCGCCGCGCCGGTGCTCATCAC
>JANPKR010000393.1:0-4102 GCA_031426175.1 Hydrogenophaga sp.
ATGGTGAGCGTGGCGATGGTGACGATGTAGCAGAACTGACCCAGGATCACGAGCGGCAAACCCGGGCGCAGAAAGTCCAGCTCCAGGCCCCAGGTCTCGTCCGCGAAGTTGGCGATGCGGCTGGCGAACGCGAGGATGGAGATGCCCAGGATCACGCCCGGGATCACCAGCGGCAGCATGCTCAGCAGCGCGATGGCGTTCTTGCCGGGAAAGTCGAAGCGCTCCAGCAGGAAAGCGTTGCAGGTGCCCACGCCCACCGACAGCACCGTGACCCAGGTGGCGACCCAGGCGCTGGTGCCCAGGCTCTGGATCAGCTCGGCGTCGAACAACACGCCGGTGCGGCTGTCGTTGTTGGCCATGAACCAGTCCAGCGTGAACCCCATCCAGGGCGGTGTGGGGTAGGGTGCGTCGTTGAACGCGAAGATCGCCACCACGGCCAGCGGCACGAACAGGAACACGAAAAACACGAACACGAAGGCGTTGAGGCCGAAGCGCTGTGCTAACGGTCTGGGCAGGCTGGGGATCATCGGATCAGGTTTTCATGACGGCGCCGAAGCGCTGCCCGGTGAGCTTGAGGCCCGCCCACACCAGCAAGGTGGACAGGAACAAGAGCAGGAAGCCAAAGGCCGCGCCCTGGTTCCAGTTGAAACGCGTGATGAACTGGGTGTAGATCTGCTCGGTGAACCACAGCGAGTTCTTGCCGCCCAGCAGCGTGGGTGTGAGGTAGTTGCCCAGGCACAGCATGAACACCACGATGCAGCCCGCCGCGATGCCCGGCGCCGCATGGGGAATGACGATGCGGCGCACGATGTTGGCGGTGCTGCCGCCGAGGTCGTAGGCGGCTTCGATCAGGCTGTCGTCCAGGCTCTCCAGGCTGTTGACCAGCGGGATCACCATGAACAGCAGCGAGGCGTAGACCAGGCCCACGAGGATGGTGGTGTCGCGGTAGAGCAGCTCCACCGGCGCGCTGGCCAGACCCAGGCTCTGCAGCACGCTGGAAACCACGCCGGTCTCGCGCAGCAGGATCAGCCAGCCCAGCGTGCGCACCATTTCGCTGACCCAGAACGGCAGCAGGCACAGCACCAGCAGCACGGTCTTGGCGCGCCCGCGCGCCACCTTGGCGATGTACCAGGCGGCGGGGAACGCCAGCAGCAGGGTGAGCACGGTCGCCAGCACCGAGAGCGTGGCGGTGCGCACAAAGGTGTTCCAGTACAGCGGCTCGTCCACAAACGTGCGGTACTGCTCAAAGCTGAGCGCATATTCACCCGGCCCGGTGCGAGCCTGCAGCGAAAGCACCAGCAGCTCCACGTGCGGCAGGATCACCAGACCCAGCAGCCAGAGCAGGGCCGGGGCAAGCAGCACCCCGAGGAAAAATCGGCGGTGGGTGCTCTCGCTCATCGTGTGCGCTTCATGGGCTCTTCAGGCCGCGAAGCACCAGGCCTGCGCGCTCTGGTAAGCGAAGTGCACCGTTTCGCCCGGCTTCAGGTCGGCCAGGCGTCCGGTGAGGGGCAAGGCAATGTGCAGCGGGGTGTTGCTGCGTGTCTCGCGCACCTGCACGGTGGAGTTGCCACCGTCGAACAGCACGCTGTCGACCGCCGCGCTCCAGGCCGGGTCGCCGGCGGGCAGCTCACGCGGGCTGCGCCCGATCTCGATGGCCTCGGGCCGCACGAAAACCGTGGCGGTCTGACCCACCGCGAGGGTGCCGACCGCCTGCGCCCACAAGGCCATGCCGCTGCCGGTGCGCAGCTGCACCTGCGCGCCATGGAGTTGCTCCACCTGGCCCTCGAAGCGGTTGTTGTTGCCCACGAAGCCGGCCACGAAAGCCGTGGTGGGCTGGTAGTAGAGCTGCTGCGGGCTGCCCACCTGTTCAAACCGGCCCTGGTTCATCACCGCCACCTGGTCCGACATCACCAGCGCCTCCGACTGGTCGTGCGTGATGTAGACAAAGGTGGTGCCGATCTCGGCCTGGAGTTGTTTGAGCTCGACCTTCATGTGCTCGCGCAGTTTCAGGTCGAGTGCACCCAGCGGTTCGTCCAGCAGCAGCAGGGTCGGCTCCAGCACCAGCGAACGCGCGATGGCCACGCGTTGCTTTTGCCCGCCCGAGAGCTGGTCGATGCGTTTGTCGGCGCTGCCGGGCAGGCCCACGCGCTGCAGCATGTCGGTGACCTTGGCCTTGATCGCCGGGCCCTTCAGACCCCGGCGCTCCAGACCGTAGGCGATGTTCTCGCCCACGCTCATCATGGGGAACAGCGCCAGGTGCTGGAACACCATGTTCACTGGCCGCTTGTTGGGCGGCACGCCCAGCATGGACGCGCCCTTGATGCGCAGGTCGCCGCGGTCGGGCGCGATGAAGCCCGCGATCATGCGCAGCAGCGTGGTCTTGCCGCAGCCCGAGGGGCCGAGGATGGAGAAAAACGAGCCGCGGCGGACGTTGAAACTCAAGGCCTGTACCGCCGCAAACGCCCCGTAGCGTTTGTCGACGGCCAGGACCTCGAGATCGTTGTCGCCGTGCGAGGCGGTGCCGGGTGTGGGCACCGTTTACTGGGCGGCTTTGACGCGGTCGAGCACGCGGCCTTCAATGTCTTCGATGCCGGCCGGCACAGGCGGGTACCACTTGATGTTCTTCAGCGCGGCGTCGGGGAAGCTGTCGGCGAACTGCTTCTTGAGCGTGGCATCGGCCAGCTGGTCGGCGCCCTTGCTGGCCGTGAAGTTGCCGGCCGATGAAGCCACCTTGGCGGCGATCTCGGGGCGCATGTTGAAGTTGATCCACGCGTAGGCCGCCGCGTCGTTCTTGCCTTTGGCGGGCAGGGCAAAGGTGTCGACCCAGCCCAGCGCGCCCGATTTCGGCGCAACGAACTTGATGTCCGGGTTGGCCTTGTTGAGTTCCCAGCCGCCGGTGTCCCACATCATGGCGGTGGTCAGTTCACCCGAGCGGATGCCGGCGAGCAGCTGGTCCTTGCCGTCCCAGTAGAACTTGACGTTCTTCTTGCACTCGGCGAGCTTCTTGCCCATGTCGTCCATGAGCGCGGTGTAGGCCTTGGGGTTGTTGTAGAGCGCAAACGGATCTTTGCCGGAGGCAAAGGCCATGGCGATCAGCGTGGGACGCTTCAGGCGCATGCTGACCTTGCCGGCGTTGTCCGCCGCGCACAGGTCGGCGTAGTCGGTGGCTTTGGACGTTTTGGTGTTGACCACCAGACCGTCGGTGCCCCAGATGTGCGGCACGCCATACACTTTGCCGGCCACGGTGGTGTTCTTCTTGGTGGCGTCCAGCATGGACGGGATGAACTGTTCGGACTTGATCTTTTTCAGGTCCATCGCCTTGTAGATCTTGAACTCGGTCTGCGGGCCGGCAATGCGGTCCTGGCTGGGCTGCACCAGATCGAAGCCTGCGCCGGCCGTGGCGCGCAGCTTGGAGATCATTTCCTCGTTGTTCGAGAGCGTGACCTCGACCTGGATGCCGGTTTCCTTGGTGAACTGCTCCACCACTTCCTTGGGCGCATAGCCGCCCCAGGTGAGCAGACGCAGGGTCTTGTCTTGAGCGTTGGCGCCGGTGGTCACACACAGAACCAGCGTGGCCAGGGCGAGGCGGTGGAGGGAAAGGTTCATGGGAAAACTCGCTTTCAAAGGTGACAGATCGGTGAAAAGGAGGTGACGACACGGCCCTGGTTTGATGACAAAGCGTCCAGAGCAGGCGCCACTATGGTCCAACCGCAAGCCATGTCAAGCTGCGCCGGTCCCGAGGTGGGCAGCGCGACAGTACGACCATCGCGTGACGTTTCGGTGACAGCCTTGGTGAAGCCGGGGGATGGACGCGGCTGGGATAATCGCCCGATGGGAAACAAGCAGCGTGTGGTGGTGGGATTGAGCGGCGGCGTGGACTCCGCGGTGAGTGCGTACCTGCTCAAGCAGCAGGGACATGAAGTCATCGGCATCTTCATGAAGAACTGGGAGGACGACGACGACAGCGAATACTGCTCCTCCAACATCGACTTCGTGGACGCCGCCAGCGTGGCCGACGTTCTGGGCATCGAGATCGAACACGTCAACTTTGCCGCCGAATACAAGGACCGCGTGTTCGCCGAATTTCTGCGCGAGTACCAGG
>JANPKR010000394.1:0-4327 GCA_031426175.1 Hydrogenophaga sp.
ATCCGATCTTCACCTCTCGGCCGGTCTTCCACCCATGATACGGGTGCATGGTGATGTGAGACGCATCAACGTCGAACCGCTGGACCACAAGCAGGTTCACGGCATGGTGTACGACATCATGAACGACAACCAGCGCAAGCAGTACGAAGAGTTCCTGGAGTGCGACTTCTCGTTCGAGATCGAAGGCCTGGCCCGTTTCCGTGTCAACGCCTTCAACCACAACCGCGGCGCGGGCGCGGTGTTCCGGACCATCCCGAGCAAGATCCTCACGCTGGAGCAGCTCAACGCGCCCAAGATCTTCGGCGACCTGGCCCTGCGCCCGCGTGGTCTGGTGCTCGTCACCGGCCCGACCGGCTCGGGCAAGTCGACCACGCTGGCCGGCATGGTGAACCACCTCAACGAAACCGAATACGGCCATATCCTCACGGTGGAAGACCCGGTGGAGTTCGTGCACGAATCCAAGAAGTGCCTGGTGAACCAGCGCGAAGTGGGGCCGCACACCCTGAGCTTCTCCAACGCCTTGCGCTCGGCCCTGCGCGAAGACCCGGACGCGATTCTGGTCGGCGAGATGCGCGACCTGGAAACCATCCGCCTGGCCATGACGGCCGCAGAAACCGGCCACCTGGTGTTCGGCACGCTGCACACATCGAGCGCGGCCAAGACCATCGACCGCATCATCGACGTGTTCCCGGCAGAAGAGAAAGACATGGTTCGCGCCATGTTGTCCGAATCGCTGGTGGCCGTGATTTCCCAAACTTTGTGCAAGACCAAAGATGGATCGGGCCGCGTGGCCGCGCACGAAATCATGTTGGGCACCAGCGCCATCCGCAACCTGATCCGCGAGGCCAAGGTGGCGCAGATGTACTCGGCCATCCAGACCGGCAGCAACGTGGGTATGCAGACACTCGACCAGAACCTCTCCGAGCTGGTCAAGCGCAACGTGATCAGCCCGGCGGAAGCGCGCGGCAAGGCGAAAATTCCGGAAAACTTCCCCGGCTGAGCACCAGAAGGCAGAACACATGGAACGCGACCAGGCATCGAAATTCGTCAACGACCTGCTGCGCCTGATGCTCAGCCGCAGCGGAAGCGACCTCTTCCTCACCGCCGACTTTCCACCAGCCATCAAGGTGGACGGCTCGGTGGTCAAGGTGTCCCCTCAACCACTGAACGCTTCACACACGCTGGCGCTGGCGCGCTCCATCATGAACGACAAGCAGGCGGCCGAGTTCGAGCGCACCAAGGAGTGCAACTTTGCGATCTCGCCCCCCGCCGTCGGACGCTTCCGTGTGAACGCCTTCATCCAGCAGGGCAAGGTCGGCATGGTGATGCGGACCATCCCTGCCGTGCTGCCCACCATCGACAAGCTCGGCCTGCCACAGGTGCTCAAGGACGTGGTGCTGGCCAAGCGCGGTCTCTGCATCATGGTGGGGGCAACGGGTTCTGGCAAATCCACGTCGCTCGCGGCCATGGTCGACTGGCGCAATGAAAACACGCACGGCCACATCATCACCATCGAAGATCCGGTGGAGTTTGTGCACCCGCACAAAAATTGCGTGGTGACGCAGCGCGAAGTGGGCCTGGACACCGACAGCTGGGAGGCCGCGCTGAAGAACACGCTGCGCCAGGCGCCCGACGTGATCCTGATGGGCGAGATCCGCGATCGCGAGACCATGGAGCATGCGATCCAGTTCAGCGAAACCGGTCACCTGTGTCTGGCCACGTTGCACGCCAACAGCTCCAACCAGGCGCTGGACCGCATCATCAACTTCTTCCCCGAAGAGCGCCGCGCCCAACTGCTGATGGACCTCTCGCTCAACCTGCGCGCCCTGGTGTCGCAACGTTTGATTCCGCGCCAGGACAACAAGGGTCGCCATGCCGCGGTGGAGATCATGTTGAACTCACCGCTGATCTCCGACCTGATCTTCAAGGGCGACGTCGCCGAGATCAAGGAGATCATGAAGAAGAGCACCCAGATGGGTATGCAGACCTTTGACCAGGCGCTCTTCCACGCGTTTGAGGCCAACCTGATCACGTTTGAAGATGCGCTGCGCAACGCAGACTCGATCAACGATCTGCGCCTGCAGATCAAGCTCAACAGCCAGCGGGCGAAAACGCTCGATCTGGCAGCGGGCACCGAGCACCTCACCATAGTTTGAGTCACCCCCGCGCCGCGCCTGCGGCGCGTCACCCCCTCAAGGGGGCAATGCCTGCGGCCCGGCAAAGCCGGTTCCGCGGCATTCCTGGTTTAGAACCCTTCCAACCTACGCTTCCACCTCATGAGCAACATTGCAGAGAAAACCTACGAATCCGCGCCTGCCCGCAAAGTCGCCTTCATCGGCCTGGGCGTGATGGGCTATCCCATGGCCGGGCACCTGGCGCGCGCCGGACATTCGGTGACGGTCTACAACCGGTCGAGTGCCAAGGCGGCAGCCTGGGTGACTGAGTTTGGTGGCGCACACAAACCCACGCCGCGCGAAGCGGCGCAGGGTGCGGACATCGTGTTTGCCTGCGTGGGCAACGACGCCGATCTGCGCTCCATCACCCTCGGTGCCGAAGGTGCGTTCGCCGGCATGGCGGCGGGTGCGATCTTTGTGGATCACACCACGGCCTCGGCCGACGTGGCGCGCGAGTTGTACCAGGCTGCCAGGACCTTGGGTCTGTCTTTCGTGGACGCACCGGTGTCGGGTGGTCAGGCGGGTGCGGTCAACGGGCTGCTCACCGTGATGTGTGGCGGCGACGCAGCGGCTTTCGACGCGGTAAAGCCTGCGGCCATGGCATTCGCGCGTGCCTTCACACGGATGGGTGAATCGGGAGCCGGCCAGCTCACCAAGATGGTCAACCAGATCAGCATCGCCGGGCTGGTGCAAGGCTTGGCCGAAGCCATTGCCTTCGGCCAGAAGGCCGGACTGGACATGAATCAGGTGCTGGAGGTGATTGGCAAAGGCGCCGCGCAAAGTTGGCAGCTCGACAACCGCGGCAAGACCATGGTCGCCGACAAGTTCGACTTCGGCTTTGCCGTGGACTGGATGCGCAAGGACCTCGGTCTGGTGCTCGACGAGGCCAAGCGCAACGGAGCCCGCCTGCCGGTCACCGCGCTGGTGGACCAGTTTTATGCCGACGTGCAGGCCATGGGCGGCAACCGCCTGGACACATCCAGCCTCATCAAACGCCTGAAATGAACGCAGCGCCGAGGCGCTGCGTTCATTTCATTTCGCCTCGTTGGCTGCCGGTCGGGGCTGCATGTTGGCGAGTTCCTGCTCGGTGATGATTTCGAAGACGCGCACCACACGCGAAACGCCCGGTGTGTTGCGTGCGAGGTCGGTGGCGCGGTCGGCTTCCCGCTGGGTCACGCGGCCCATCAGGTACACCGTGCCGCGCTCTGTGACCACCTTGAAGGCACTGGCCGCGAGGTCTTTGGAATCCACCAGCGAAGCCTTGAGGCGACCCGTGACCAACGTGTCGGTGGCGCGCTCCTTGAGCGTGGGGCTGTTGGTCACGCCGAGTTCGTTGACGACCTCACGCACGTTGCTCACCCCGGAGACGATCTGCGTGATCTGCGTCTTGACCGCCTCACTGGCCGCTTCACCCGTGAGCAACACGCGGCGGTTGTAGCTCGTCACGGCCACGCGAGCGCGGGCGTCACCGAGCTCGTCTTTCAGGCGGTTGTTCGATCGCAATTCGATGCCCTGGTCATCCAGCTGAGCGCCCGAGGTGCGGCGATCCACCGCCACCAGGGCACCACCCACCGCGCCCCCCACGATCAGGGGCGCACAGGCCGACAGGCCAACGGTCAGCGTCATGGCGGCAAGCGCGGCAGCGGCAACGCGGCTGCGAACGGCAAAACGGAAATGGCTCATGGGGAACTCTCCTGTTCGTTGGTCAAGACGTCGGGCAAACCCAGCAGCTGGGCGTCCACGCCGTCGCATATGCAGTGCAACACCAGGTGGTGCACCTCCAGAATCCGGGCGGCAATGTCGTGCGGCACACAGATGTGCACGTCGGTGTCGCGCAGCAGCAGCGCGAGCTGTCCGCCGCGCGCACCGGTGAGCGCCACCACCGTCATGTCGCGCTCATGAGCGGCTTGCACCGCCGCCAGCACGTTGGACGAATTGCCCGAGGTGGTGAGCGCCAGCAGCACGTCGCCAGCCTGCCCGAGCGCTCGCACCTGGCGCGCGTAGACCGAGCTCACATCAAAATCGTTGGCGATGCCGGTGAGCACCGCAGCATCCGCCGAGAGCGAAAACGCCGCCAGCTCGGGGCGCTCCCGGTCGTAGCGGCCGACAAAGCTGGCAGCGAAGTGCTGGGCAGCAGCGGCCGATGCACCGTT
>JANPKR010000395.1:0-4819 GCA_031426175.1 Hydrogenophaga sp.
CTTCGCTGCGGTGCTGCTGTTTGCGGCCTTCCGCGTCGTCACCGCACGCAATCCCGTGCACGCTGTGCTTTTCCTGATGCTGGCGTTTTCGCAGGCGTCTGCGTTGTGGCTGCTGCTGAAGGCGGAGTTCCTCGGCATCACCCTGGTGCTGGTGTACCTGGGCGCGGTGATGGTGTTGTTCTTGTTTGTGGTGATGATGCTTGACATCAACATGGACGGTGTGCGCAAGGGTTTCTGGAAGCACTTCCCGCTCGCCGCGATCCTGGGCGGTTTTGTGGCCGCCGAACTGATCGCGGTGTTGTTTGTGGGCTTCCCGAGCCTGGCTGCCAACCCGGATGCGGTTGGAGTCGGCATCAACGCGGCCAATTACTCCAACACGCGCGAGCTGGGTCTGCTGCTCTACACCGAGTACCTGTACCCCGTTGAAGTGGCCGCCGTGATCCTGCTGGTGGCCATGATCGCTGCCATCGCGCTCACCCTGCGTGAGCGCAAGGACAGCAAGGCCATCAACCCGGGTCTGCAGGTGCATGTGCGCGCCCGCGACCGGTTGGTCGTGCTGCCCATGACCGCCACACAGAAATCCGCTCCCGAGGCGCCCACCGCAGCGGAGGAGGCCAAGCCATGAGTCTCACCAGCCTGACCCTGGGCCATTTCCTGTCCGTGGGCGCCATCTTGTTCGCCTTGTCGGTCGTCGGCATCTTTCTCAACCGCAAGAACCTGATCGTTCTGCTCATGGCCATCGAGCTGATGCTGCTGGCGGTGAACATGAACTTTGTGGCCTTCTCGCATTTCCTGGGTGACATGCACGGCCAGGTGTTCGTGTTCTTCATCCTGACCGTGGCCGCCGCCGAATCGGCCATCGGCCTGGCCATCCTCGTGCTGTTGTTCCGCAACAAGAATTCAATCAGCGTCGAAGAGCTCAACACGCTCAAAGGCTGAGTTTCAGCCCTCAGACAAGAACACCATGAGCACCACCCTCTCTGCCAGCACCCTGCTCGCCGTTCCCATGGCGCCGCTGATCGGCGCGGCCCTGGCCGGCATCCTGGGCACCACCTTCGGTGGCAACGTCATCGGTCGTCGCGCCTCGCACACGCTCACCATCCTGGGTGTGCTGATCGCCTTCATCCTCTCGGCCATGACGCTCAAGAGCGTGGCCATCGACGGTGCCCGCTTCAACGAAACCCTCTACACCTGGATGGTGGTCGGCGGTCTGAAAATGGAGATCGGCTTCCTCGTCGATGGCCTCACCGCCATGATGATGGTGGTCGTCACCTTCGTCTCGCTCATGGTGCACGTCTACACCATCGGCTACATGGAAGAAGACGACGGCTACAACCGCTTCTTTGCGTACATCTCGCTGTTCACCTTCTCCATGCTCATGATGGTGATGAGCAACAACCTGCTGCAGCTGTTCTTCGGTTGGGAAGCAGTGGGCCTGGTGTCTTATCTGCTCATCGGGTTCTGGTTCAACAAACCCTCGGCGATCTTCGCCAACATGAAGGCATTTTTGGTGAACCGCGTGGGCGACTTCGGCTTCATCCTGGGCATCGGCCTGATCGTGGCTTACACCGGCACGCTCAACTACACCGAGGTGTTTTCCAAGGCGCAAGAGCTTGGCACGCTGGGCTTCCCGAGTCCTTTTGGTGGAAACGACTGGCTGCTGGTCACCGTGATCTGCATCTGCCTCTTCATCGGCGCCATGGGCAAGAGTGCGCAGTTCCCGCTGCATGTGTGGCTGCCCGATTCCATGGAAGGCCCCACGCCCATCTCGGCGCTGATCCACGCGGCCACCATGGTCACGGCCGGTATCTTCATGGTGGCGCGCATGTCGCCGGTGTTCGAGCTGTCCGACACCGCGCTCAACTTCATCATGGTGATCGGCGCCATCACCGCGCTCTTCATGGGCTTCCTGGGCATCATTCAGAACGACATCAAGCGCATCGTGGCCTACTCCACGCTCTCGCAGTTGGGCTACATGACGGTGGCGCTCGGCGCTTCCGCGTACTCGGTAGCGGTGTTCCACCTCATGACCCACGCCTTCTTCAAGGCCTTGCTGTTCCTCGCGGCCGGCTCGGTGATCATGGGGCTGCACCACAACCAGGACATACGCTGGATGGGCGCCGTGCGCAAGTACATGCCCATCACCTGGATCACCTCGCTGCTGGGCACGTTGGCCCTCATCGGCACGCCGCTGTTTTCGGGCTTTTACTCCAAAGACTCCATCATCGAGGCGGTGCACTTCAGCAACCTGCCGGCCTCGGGCTTCGCTTACTTCGCGGTGCTTGCCGGTGTGTTCGTCACCTCGTTCTATTCGTTCCGCCTGTACTTCCTGGTGTTCCACGGCAAAGAGCGCTACGACCAGAATCCGGACGCACACCAAGACGACCATTCCCATGGAGACGATCACGGCCATGGTCACGACGCCAAGCCGCACGAGTCCCCTTGGGTCGTCACGGTGCCGCTGGTGTTGCTGGCCATCCCGTCGGTGGTGATCGGCTTCATGACCATCCAGCCCATGCTGTTCGGTGAATTCTTCAAGGACGCGATCTTCATCAACGCCACGGCCCATCCGGCCATGGCCACGTTTGCCGAAGAGTTCCACGGTGCCTTGGCCATGGCCGTGCACTCCCTCTACACCCTGCCGTTGTACCTGGCCCTGGCCGGTGCAGTGAGCGCCTGGTACATGTACCTCATCAACCCCGCTGTGCCTGCCGCCGTCGGCCGCGCGCTGCGTCCCATCGTGGTGCTGCTCGAGAACAAGTACTACCTGGACTGGTTCAACGAGAACGTGCTGGCCAAGGGCGCACGCGGTCTGGGCATGGGTCTGTGGAAGGGTGGCGATCGCGGCGTGATCGAAGGCGGGGTGGTCAACGCCAGCTGGAAGCTCGTGGGTCTGGTCTCGGGTGTGGTGCGCCGTGCCCAGACCGGGTACCTGTACCACTACGCGCTGATGATGATCGTGGGTGTGCTGCTGTTCATGACGTACTTCGTCTGGCTCGCAAAATAAAACAAGAGGAAGAAGAACATCATGGGTTTGCTGAGCCTTGCCATCTGGACGCCCATTTTTTCAGGCGTCGTGCTGTTGGCCCTGGGCCGTGACGAACAGGCACCCATGGTGCGCTGGATCGCGCTGGTGGGTGCGCTGGTGGGTCTCGCAGTTACTGTACCTCTCTACACCGGATTCAAGCTCGGCACGGCTGCGTTGCAGTTCGTGGAGAAGAGCCCCTGGATCGAAAACTTCAACATCCATTACCACCTGGGGGTGGATGGTATTTCGCTGTGGCTGATCCTGCTGACCGCGTTCATCAACGTGGTGGTGGTGGTGGCCAGCTGGGAGTCGATCTCCACGCGCGTGAACCAGTACATGGGCGCGTTCCTGATCCTCTCTGGCCTGATGATCGGTGTGTTCAGCGCACAGGATGCAATGCTGTTCTACGTGTTCTTCGAAGCCACGCTGATCCCCATGTACCTGATCATCGGTATCTGGGGCGGCCCGAACAAGATCTACGCAGCGTTCAAGTTCTTCCTGTACACGCTGCTCGGCTCGCTCTTGATGCTGGTGGCGCTGATCTACCTGTACACCGTCTCCGGCGGCAGCTTTGCGCTGGCCGACTGGTACAAGCTGCCCCTGAGCGGCACCGTGCAGACCCTGCTGTTCTTCGCCTTCTTCGCGGCCTTCGCGGTGAAGGTGCCGATGTGGCCGGTGCACACCTGGCTGCCCGACGTGCACGTGGAGGCCCCCACCGGTGGCTCCGCCGTGCTGGCGGCCATCATGCTCAAGCTCGGTGCCTACGGTTTCCTGCGCTTCTCGCTGCCCATCCTGCCGGACGCCTCGCACCAGTGGGCCTGGCTCATGATCGCGCTCTCGCTGGTGGCCGTGATCTACGTGGGCCTGGTGGCCATGGTGCAGCAGGACATGAAGAAGCTGGTCGCTTATTCGTCGGTGGCCCACATGGGCTTCGTCACGCTTGGCTTCTTCGTCTTCAGCGACCTCGGCATGGCGGGCGGCATTGTGCAGATGATCGCCCACGGCTTTGTGTCGGCCGCCATGTTCCTGGCCATCGGCGTGCTGTACGACCGGGTGCACTCGCGCGAGATCGCCGACTACGGTGGCGTGGTCAACACCATGCCCAAATTCGCAGCCTTCGCGCTGCTCTTCACCATGGCCAATGCCGGTCTGCCAGGCACAGCCGGTTTCGTGGGCGAATGGATGGTGATCCTGGCCTCCGTCAAAGCCAACTTCTGGATCGGCCTGCTCGCCGCCTCGGCCTTGATCTTCGGCGCGGCCTACTCGCTGTGGATGTACAAGCGCGTGTACCTGGGCCCTGTGGCCAACAACAACGTGAAGAACCTGATCGACCTCAACCCGCGTGAATTTCTCGTGATGTCGGTGCTGGCGGTGGCGGTACTTTTCATGGGCGTGTACCCCAAGCCTTTCACCGACGTGATGGACGCCTCCGTGGCTGAGCTGCTGCGCCACGTGGCCATCTCCAAGCTGCCCCGGTGAGCCAGCCCCGCCACACGACACAAGAGAACGAACAATGATTGACAAGCTCAGCTGGGTCGCGGCCTACCCTGAAATCCTCCTGCTGACGATGGCCTGCGTGATCGCGCTGGCCGATCTGACGGTGAAGACACCCCTGCGCGGTGCCACCTACGCGCTGACCCTGCTTTCTCTCGGCGCGGTCGCGCTGTTGCTGGGCATGGCGGCGGTCTCGGGCACCACCACCATGGGCTTCGGCGGCATGATCGTCAGCGACCCCATGGGCAACTGGCTCAAGTGTTTTGCCACCATCGCCATGATGGTCACGCTGGTCTA
>JANPKR010000396.1:0-2028 GCA_031426175.1 Hydrogenophaga sp.
GGGCATGATCAACGACGTGCCCATGACGCTGCTGGGCACGAACAAGCTCAACGCCAACACCTACCGCGACTTCGAGTCCTACATCCGCGCCAACGGCGGCAAGCTCAACCTGGCCCACGCCGGTCTGGGATCAGCCTCCCACATCTGCGGCCTGATGTGGCAGTCGGCCGTGAAGCTTGACAAGTCCATGACCACCATCGCCTACCGTGGCACCGGCCCGGCCATGAACGACCTCATCGGCGGTCAGGTGGACGTGATGTGCGACCAGACCACCAACACCACCGCGCAGATCGAAGCCGGCCGTGTGAAGGCTTTCGCCGTCACGACTGCCAAGCGTCTGGAAAGCCACAAGCTGCTCAAGGACTATCCGTCTCTGCAGGAAATGGGCCTCAAGGGCTTCAACCTGACCATCTGGCACGGCCTGTACGCACCGAAGGGCACGCCACCCGAAATCACCAAGCGCCTGAACGACGCCCTCATCGTGGCCCTGAAGGACCCTGAGTTCATCAAGAGCCAGGAGGAGCTCGGCGCCCTGGTGGTGACCGACAACCGCGTGACCCCCGCAGGCCACAAGGCCTTTGTGGCCAACGAGATCACCAAGCTCAAGACCGCGATTGACGGCGCCGGCCAGTTCGCCGACTGATCGCCGACCACCCCTGAATACAGCCCGCCAACGCGGGCTGTATTTGTTTGTGCGGTGCGCGCTGTCCCCAACGGGAACCGGCAGTGCAACGGCAACCGCTACATTGAAGAGCACAACCACAACAGGAGACAGACATGAGCCTTTCCCGCCGCACCCTCGTCGCAATGGCCGTGGCCGCCACCACCCTCCCCGGGTTCGTCGCGGCCCAGGCCACATGGCCCAGCAAGCCCATCCGCATCGTGGTGCCGTTTGCCCCCGGCGGCACCACCGACATCCTGGCCCGCACGATTGCACCCGAACTGAGCAAGGTGCTGGGCCAGCCTGTGGTGGTGGACAACCGGGCGGGCGCTGGCGGCAACATCGGCGCCGACATGGTGGCCAAAGCGCCCAATGACGGCTACACCTTGCTCATGGGCACGGTGGGAACGCACGGCATCAACAAGTCGCTGTATTCAAAACTTCCCTACGACCCGCAGAAGGACTTCGCACCCATCACGCTGGTGGCTGGCGTGCCCAACGTGATGGTGATGAACACCAAGCGCGCGCAGGAACTGGGCATCAACAACGTGGCCGACTTCATCAAGTACGGCAAGTCCCACCCCGGCAAGCTGAACATGGCCTCCAGCGGCAACGGCACCTCGATCCACCTGGCGGGCGAGTTGTTCAAGTCGCGCACCGGCATCTTCATGACGCACATCCCTTACCGCGGCTCCGGCCCGGCCATCACCGACCTGCTGGTCGGCGCGGTGGACGTGATGTTCGACAACCTGCCCTCGGCC
Source organism: Hydrogenophaga sp. (assembly GCA_031426175.1). Taxonomy (GTDB): domain Bacteria; phylum Pseudomonadota; class Gammaproteobacteria; order Burkholderiales; family Burkholderiaceae_C; genus Hydrogenophaga. The sequence goes on from JANPKR010000396.1 coordinate 1,423, forward strand.
ATGCCGCACATACAGTCGGGCGGCCTGAAGGCCTTTGCGGTGACGAGCGCAGTGCGCTCCAGCGCCCTGCCCGACGCTCCCACCGTGGCCGAAGCCGGCGCCCTCGCAGGCTTTGAAGCCAGCTCATGGTTTGGCCTGCTGGCCCCCGCCGGCACACCGCCCGAGGTGGTGAACCTCCTGCAACAGGAAACCGCCAAAGCGTTGGGCCTGCCCGCGGTGAAAGAGCGGCTCGTGTCCCAAGGCGCCATCCCCAGCGGCAACACACCGCAGGAATTCAGCAAGCTGATCGAAGCCGAGATTGCAAAGTGGGCGCCGGTGGTGAAGGCGTCCGGCGCCAAAGTGGATTGACCCCCGCCGCGCTGCGCGCGACCCCCTGACAGGGGGCGATGCCTACGGCCCGGCAAAGCCGGTTCCGTGGCGAAATTGGACTGACCCCCGCCGCGCTGCGCGCGACCCCCTAAAGGGGGCGATGCCTACGGCCCGGCAAAGCCGGTTCCGTGGCGAAATTGGATTGACCCCCGCCGCGCTGCGCGCGACCCCCTGACAGGGGGCGATGCCTACGGCCCGGCAAAGCCGGTTCCGTGGCGAAATTGGACTGACCCCCGC
>JANPKR010000397.1:0-1810 GCA_031426175.1 Hydrogenophaga sp.
GGCCTGGCCGTTGATGTTCTGGATGGTCGCCACGTTCATCGGCACGGCGTTGCTGCCCAGGCCCAGGCTGATGGCCAGCGGCATCGGCGAGAGGAAGTGCGACGCGTCGTATTCCTTGTTGATCATCTTGTCGCGCACCAGGGCCCAGCCAGCGGTCTTGGTCACTTCAACATTGAGGCCCTGCTTCTGGTAGAAGCCCAGCGGCGCTGCCATGATCAGTGGCGTGGCGCAGGTGATCGGGATGAAGCCGATCTTCAGGTTGGTTTTCTCCAGCGCGCCTTTTTCTTGCGCCATGGCCTGCAGGCTGGCCACGGGCAACACGCTGGCGATTGCGGCCATGGCGGTGCCTTTGCCCACCGCGCGCAGGAAACGGCGGCGCACCTCGTCGTGCGGGAACAGCGCCTTGACCAGCGTGGCTTCAATGAACTCGTTGCTGTAGGCCTCGAACTCGGCGGTCTCGCTGCGCCGGCGCAACTCCACAGCAGCACCGTCGGCCGCCACCTCGGCATGGTGGTCGGCGATCGTGTGGTCGCGCCCGCAGCTGCACTTGAGCATGAGCGGACGATCGGCGTTGTAGGGATCGAAGAATTCGGACATGGCGCGCACCTCGTGAGTTGATGGACGAGGGAGTCATTGCAAGCACCGGGCCAGATACGGGTCAGAGGTACCCGTTGATCGCCGATTTGCCAAAGTCGCGGAGGTCTGGCCGACCCTGTGTAGGGCCAGCCCTACACGGCGGTGGTCAAAACCGGTGAATCAGGGCCTGGCGCGGTGCCGCTCGGCGTACAGCGCGAGCTCCACGTCGTTCTTGGTGCTGGTTTTCTCCAGCACACGGGCGCGGTAGGTGCTGACCGTGTTGGGCGCCAGGCCGAGCTGTGCACCAATTTCGCTCACGGTCTGCCCTTGCGTGAGCAGGCGGTAGACCTGGTGCTCGCGGTGCGACAGGGTTTCGGGGCCGGCCTGCGCGGTGGCGCTGCCCACGGCAGCCGCCAGTGCTTCGGCCGTGGCCTGCGTGAGGAACACGCCGCCCCCGGCCGCCTTGCGCACCGCGTAGAGCATGTCGTCGGGGTCGGCGCTCTTGTTCAGATAGCCGCAGGCACCCAACCGTATGCAGCGCACCGCGTACTGCTTTTCGGGGTAGGTGCTGAGCATGAGCACGGGCAGCAGCGGGTGCTCCCGCTTGAGTGTCTGCAGCACGTCGAGTCCGTCCAGGCCGGGCATGGCGATGTCCAGCAGCACAAGGTCCAACCCCTCGCTGCCGCCCAGCGCCTTCACCTGTGCCAGCACCTCGTCGCCGGTTTGCGCCTCGGCCACCACCTGCACGTCGGGTGCGTCGGCGAGGATCTGTTTCAGACCCTCGCGAACGATGCGGTGGTCGTCGCCGATCAGCACGCGGATGGTCTCAAGCATGAGGTCAAACACCGTGTTCATGAGGGGCTCCTTCGGGCAGTTCGATCGACAGGCGCATGAGCGTGCCCTGTCCTGGTGCGCTGGTGATCTGGATGTGGCCTCCGAAGTGCCGGGCGCGTTCGCGCATGCCCATCACCCCGTAGGCGTCGGCCGCTTCGAACGCATGGGCCGACGCACCCACGCCGTCGTCCTGCACTGCGAGGTTGAGCAGCCCCGCCTCCACGGCGATGCGCACCTCCAGGCGACGGGCATGGGCGTGCCGCCCCACGTTGCTCAGCATCTCCTGAAAGATACGGAACACCGCCATGGCCAGCGGCTCGGGTGGGTCCGGCACGTCATCGACCTCCATGCACCAGTTCAGGGACATCTCGGCCGACTGCACGAACTCCTGCGCCTGCCA
>JANPKR010000398.1:0-9084 GCA_031426175.1 Hydrogenophaga sp.
GGTGAGCATGCGGGCCGTGGCCGGCTGGCGCTGGATGCACTTCTCAAACAAGGTTTCGCGCAGGCCTTCGCGGGCGGCCTTGTCGCTTTTCACGGTGGGCGGCAGCTGGTGGTGATCGCCAGCCAGCACCACGCGCTGGCCTTTGGCAATCGGAATCCAGCAGCCCGGCTCCAGCGCCTGGGCGGCTTCGTCGATGAAGACGGTCTCAAAGCTCAGGTGGCGCAGGTTGCGGTTGCTGGCGCCCACCAGCGTGCAAGTGATGACCTGCACCGAATCGAGTGCATCTTCGGTGATGAAGCGCTCCAGGTCGTCGGCCTGCAGGAACAGCTGCCGCGCTTCTTCCTTCAGCATCTGGCGCTGCTGCCGTTCCTCGTGACCAAAATGGCGGACGTACTCGCTGGCGGTTTGGCGGTGCTGGTCGGCCGTTTGGCGCATCGCGCGCATCTTGCCGTAGCTTGGATGGGCCATCACCCGGGCATCGAGGGTGTGCTGAAGCAGCAGGTCTGACACGCGGCTGGGGTTCCCCAGGCGGATGACGTTCACGCCCCGCTCGGCCAGTTTTTCGGTGAGCAGGTCCACCGCCGTGTTCGAGGGCGCGCACACCAGCACGCGCCGCTCGCGCCGGACGGTCTCCCGAATGGCCTGCACCAGCGTCGTGGTCTTGCCGGTGCCGGGCGGGCCGTGGATGATGGCCACGTCCTGGGCCGTGATCACGTGTCGCACGGCCGCCAGCTGCGAGTGGTTGAGCGGGCTGGGATAGAACAGGTCGTCGGCCTGGGTCGCGCAAAAGCGGGCCTGCTGTGCGCCCAGCAGCACATCGCGCAGCTCGGCCAGCCGGTCGCCTCGGGCGCGGATCACCTCCAGCATGGCCTGGTTCATCTCGCGGTAGCTCACCTCGTCGAAGGTGAGGTCGATGCCGAGCTTGCCGCCGTCGAGCACCCAGTCGGGAAGCGCTTCCTTGCTGGTGGTCAGCAGCAGCTTGTTGCGCCGCACGCTGGTGATGACGCCATTGAGCGTGGGCTGGTCAACCGCCGAATGCCCCGGCACCTTGCCAAACAGCGAAGCGTTTTTGCCCACCTGAAACAGATGCAGGCCTTGCTGGCTGGCGGGTCGTTCCAGTTCCAGCACCACCTTGCCGCCAAAGCCGATGTCTTCTGCGGTGATGGTGACGGGATACCAGGTCAAGCCGCGCCGCTGTCGCTCCTGGATGCTGGCCTTGGCATTTTTGAGTGCGAATTGCGCCTGGTCTTCCTTTTGCTCAAGCTGCATGAGTGTGTGCACGCGGCGCAGCTCATGTTCAACAGCAAAAGGATCAGTGGGGATGAAGTCGAGGTCCGCCAAAGGAATACAGATTGAACCGTCCAGGACGTTGAGGGGGCCAGTTGACTGGCGATTGACCCGCCAGAGTCTGCCTCAGTCTCTGTTGGAGGCGTGGGTGCCTCGCAATTTCCCAGACAAAACCTTGTCCACTTGGTCGCCATGGTCTGGGGGCGCTTTGGAGGTGCATGCCATTGCGTAGAAAACTGCTCAAGACTGAACGCGGACGTTCGTAGCAAGAGCACCATGCGTCCCGTTGGGAGCAGTATTCGATGCGGGAGCCTGCTCTCGAACGGCCGCAGTGCCACCGAAACCGGCCGCACCCTCGTCTTTGCGTGTCAGGTGTGCGGGCATTGCTGGCACGTCGGGAGCACGGCGCAGCGAAGCCATGTTTCAGCGGCAGGCAGTTGCTATTGACGCCTGCGCCGTGGCACGCCGGCAGCTGCACCTGAACCAGGGTTGTTGCGGTGGTCTGACACTGCACGGGCCGTGGCCTGGTTGCAGTGGCAGCCGCACCGGTCGAGACCTCAGACCTTGTGCTTTTTCAGCCAATCGTTGGCCAGCTTCTGGGCGTACATGGCAGCCGACTTGTCGTAGCTGGGGCGGTAGTCGGCGTTGAATCCGTGGTCGACGTTGGGAAACACCACGATCTCCGAGCCGCTGCCGCCTTTGTTGATCAGGCCTCGCATCTTGGCGATCGTCTCCTGCTTGACGAAGGCGTCGATCCCGGAATACAGGCCCAGCACCGGCACCTTGATCTGATCGGCAAAGTCGATCGGGTCTTCAGGGCGCAGCTCGGGCGCCTTCAGGCCCTCCAGCAGCCCGTAATACGCCACGGCCGCATTCAGATTGCTGTTGTGCCGCGCGTAGACCCATGCCGTGCGGCCACCCCAGCAGTAACCCACCAGACCCGTGCGCCGGGCGTCGGCTTTGCCGCTGGCTCGCGCGAAGGCCAGGGTGGCATCGAGGTCGGCGCACACCTGGGCGTCGGGCACCTTGGAGACCACCTGCGAGAGGATCGTCGGAATGTCGGTCATCTTCGATACGTCGCCCTGGCGTGCGAACATTTCCGGCGCAATGGCGTAGTAGCCCTGCTTGGCATAACGCCGGCACATGTCTTTGATGTGCTCGTGCACGCCAAAGATTTCCTGCACCACGAGGATCACCGGGAACTTGCCAGGCCCTGCGGGCATGGCCCGGTAGGCGGGCATCTTGCCGTCGGCCACAGGCACGCTGACCTCGCCAGCCACCAGGCCCTTGCTATCGGTGACGATGGCCTGGGCCAGCACCGGGTTGGATGCCAGGGCGAAACCCGATGCGAGGGAGGTCATGACGAATCCACGGCGCGAGGGATGTGCGGATGCGGCTTGAGGGGGGTTCTGGAAGTCGATTGGCTTGAGGCCGTAGTCCATCAGTTTCATGAAAGCTCCTGGGTTGGTGGGGGGTTACGGGGTGGAAACAGCTTTGTGCACTGAACGCGCTGCGCGCCTCGCTCTTCAAGGGGATGAGGTCAGCGCCGCACGCAATACCTTGAGCTGAGCGGTCAACGCTTGGCGTTGCTGGAGCGAGCACTGCGTTGCGCATGCGGCCTGGGCATACACGGCATGGGCACGCTTCTGGAGCGCTTTGCCTGCGGGTGTGAGGGAAATGATCACCGAGCGTTCGTCTTCCGTGCTGCGTTCCCGCTGCAGAAGACCCTGGGCGACCAGCTTGCGCACCAGTGGGACCAATGTGCCGGCGTCCAGTGCCACTGTTTGTGCCAGTGCGCCGGCCGTGAGTTGTTTGTGTTCCCAGAGCGCCATCATCACGACGTACTGAGGGAAGGTGAGACCCAGGGGCGCCAACAGTGGCCGGTAGGTCTTGCTCATGGCCAAGGACGCGGCATACAGCGCAAAGCACAGCTGGTTGCCGAGGAACAGAGCGGAATCTTCTGGGGCAACTGACTTGGTCTTGGTCATAGGGGAAAAACCTTGCACACATATTTGACCAAAGTATATCGGATCAAACATATTTGTCCATTGAATTCGAAATCAGGTCGATCAGTCTGGCAATCATTGATTTGGATAAGAGCCAGAAGGTCGCGTCCATGGTGGCTACATGCTGGGCTTTTCGGACTGCTCACTTCAGTGAGACTGGACAGGGCGGCAATCGTTGATGGTGCCGCTCGTTCTGCTTGAACTCATGAGGGGTCATGTCGAACTGCCCCGGGAACTGCGGAGGGCGGCTTGATGGCGCACACCGTGGGTACGCTCGTCCGCGGCGCCTGTGTTCTAGCGCTGCAAAGACGCAGACCTAGTTGAGAGGCAATTGAAGACTGAACTCGGTCTCTCACCTTCGATGCGCGACCGGCGGCTTCCGACACACAGCAGTCAGTCGAGGTTCCAAACTACCGGACTATTGCCTGCCAACCGGCGCGTGCCCACGCGATTTAGATGGGAAGCTCAGGCGATAAGAGGTTAGGGATGCTCAGCCCGCCCAGTGCCGGTTTTCCAGCGCCTGAGCAATGCGCAGCGCGGCGCGCATCGCCCCATCGGTCTCCACCGGCCGGTAGCGCACCGGCTGGTGCATGGCGGCCAGGGCCTGTTCGGCGAGGCGCTCGGGCGGGAGATCGCGGTAGTCCAGCGATCGGTCAGCCTCGTAGTTGAAGAGCCGGCGGCGCACATGCACGCACTGCTCGAAGTGATTCTGCAGCGGGAAGCTCAGGAACGGCCGGCGTGTGGCCACGAGCTCCATCGTGGTCGACAGGCCGCCCTGCACCAGCGCGAGGTCGCAACACGCGAGGTGCTCGTACAAGTTGTGCACGTACGACTTCACCTCCAGCCCGTCCAAGCGCGGCAGTGCGTCGGCGGACATGCGCGGACCGGCCACCACGATCAGGCGCAGTCCTGGTTCCTGCTGCTTCATGCGCGGAAACGCTTCGGTGATGCGATGCAGCAGGTGGCGCCCCACCCCGGTGCCGCCCACGGTGGCGATGACGATGCGCTCGTCGCTGCGGTAGCCGTGCGCAGCGCGCAGCTGCTCCGTGTCGGCGAGTGTGGCCGGGTCGAACGGCAAGGCGTAGCCGCAGTAGCAGAAGTTGCGGTCGGTCCATTCGCGGATACCGGGCAGGCCCGGGCCAAACGGCTGTTCGGTCACGTCGTCGCTGTTGCCCACGAAGATGGCCGCGTCGCGGATGTGCGGGTAACGCGCCACGTGGTCGATGTCGTCGGCGTTGCGGTCGGCGCACAGAAAAGCCTCGCGCTCGTTGCCCGCCTGGGTCGGCAGGCAGCCCACGAAGTCGGTCAGGAAGACGAAGGGCTGGCGCTTGAGTTCGGGGTTCTCGTGGTACTGGTGGTCCACGTCCCAGGCCTCGTCGCCGATCACCACGTCGAAGTGTTCAGCCTCCATCAAGTCGACGAAGGTCATGAAGTTGCGCGCCATGATTTCGTCCATGGTGCGCAGGGCGAAGAATGCCGAGAGATCGTGTTCGCCTGCTTCCTGCTCGAAATGGCGGCTTTCGTTGGCCAGGCGCTTGCAGATCGGGTGCACGCGCTCGCCCTCGCGCTCCAGGTAGCGGGCAGCCGGGTCGGTGGTGAACCAGTCGATCGCCAGATCGGGCTGGAGCTTGCGCAGCTCGCGGGCGATGGCAAGGTCGCGCTGCGCATGGCCCAAGCCGATGGGGCTGCAGATGAACAGCGCGCGGCGCGGTCGGGCCATGGCGCGCGTCCAGGTGGTGTGCCGGGGTGCCGTGCCCACGAAGTCCCGCACCGCGCGGTTGAACATCACCGGGTCTCGCGCGGGCTGCACATGGCCGCCGGCGCCCACGGTGATCATGGACGCGCCGGGCACCAGCTCATGGATCGCCTGGCCCTTGGCGTAGGGAACACGCTGGTCCTGGTCGGCGTGGATCACCAGCGTGGGGCATTGAACGCGGCGCGCGAAGTCGCGCACGTCGTGGCCGAACCAACCGTTGCGCGCCCAGGCCACAGTCTCGCCGTCGGTGGCCCAGCCGTAGTGCACGCCGTCTTCGATGTGTTTGGTCGAATGCGGCTCGGTGAAGATCGAGGCCACAAACGCGTCGAGCACTTTTGGCCAGTGATCGCGGAAGAACTGGCTGTCCTTGCCCAGCATGCGGGCGCGCTCTTCGGGAGTTTGCACCGTTTCGGCAAAGCCCCCGGCAGTGATGAGATGCGTGATGCGCTGCGGCTGCTCGCCGGCCAGGCGCAGCGCGATCATGGCGCCAGCCGAAAGACCCACCAACGCGAGTTTCTGCACCCCGATGGCGTCCAGCGCAGCCACAAAATCCCCGTGGTACAGCTCAAAGTCGTAATGTTCCTGCCCGCGCGGCCGGTCGCTCTTGCCGTTGCCCCGGTTGTCCACCGTGATCACGCGGAAGTGATCTGACAGGTAGGGCACGGTGGCCTTGAACACCGAGGTGTTGACGAACTGGATGGGGGGTGCGAAGGCGATCCACGGGCCTTGTGTTCCCCACACGGCGTACCAGATCTTGACGCCATCACGATCCACAAAGCCTTGCTGCGCAGGCTCGATGGTGGAGAACGGATAGGGCTTGCTGGCGTCCAGCGCACCGGCGGGCGGCAGCGGCCCGGCAATGCGGCTGAATCGCTCGGGCCACTCGGACGCGGCGGCCTGCGGATGGGTGGTGCGGGTGTCCATGGTCAGCCTTTCGGTTGTCTTGCCTTTGCCGAGGGTGTGCGTACGGGCCGCGCGGCGGCATGGTCCAGCGCCGTGAGCAACTGCTGGACGGCGTCCAGCGCCTGGTCGTGGCGGGCCTTTTCGGTGTCGCCACCGATAAGCCGCGCGAACTCCATGCCCAGCCAGAACTCGGAGATCAAGCTGGCCAAGGCGTCGGCGGTGAACGCGGGGGGCAGATCAACTGTGTAGGCCTGCAAGGCTTCTCGCACTGCTTCCAGCACCACCTGTTTCCAGGCCGTGATGCGCGGCACGAACTGCTCGCGCAGCCCGGAGTTGGACAGGCTGGCCGCGTACAGCTCGGCCTGTACCCGCACGAAGCCGGAATTCACATCGTTCTCGTAAAACGCACGAGCCTGCGCCCATTTCTCGGCAAAGCGGCCCGGGGCTGCGTACATCTCGCGCTGGCGCTGCAGCAGGTGCTGGTTGGCGGTATCAAGCACCGCAATGACCAGTTGGTCCTTGGTGCCGAAGTAGTAGTTGATCAGGGCGTGGTTGACCCCGGCGTCCCGGGCGATCTCACGGGCGCTGAGCGCGGCGTATCCCTGGGTGGACAGGCAGCGGAAGGCAGCCGCGAGGATGCGCGCGCGCGTGTCGACTGGCTCCCCGGACTCGGCCGGTCCGGGCCGGGGGCCAGTGGCCTTCTGTTGGCGTGCGGCGGGCGTTTTCTTGACGGATGAAGCAGACATGTATTTTTCTAACCACTTGGTTTAACCATATGGTTAATATAGGTCTGTTTTCCGTCTGTGTCAACCCGGCTGGAGCGGCTAGGGCCGGGAACTTCAGCAATCGTCAAAGCAGTTGACCTGAGGGCTGCTTGAGGCAGCGCACTGCAAAGAGGGGGCATGCCCTCAGAGTGAGGAAGCATTGGCCGGTGGCGCGGCGGAGTGTTGCAGCGCGGGCGAGCCCACACTGGCTGACGGGTCCAAGGTGGACTGAGGTAGCTGATCGCGCTGTGCATGGACAGGCGCAATCTGCCTGGGGCATGATGCGGCGAAACCATCGCTAAGGAGGCCTCATGCAGATAACGGGCAAGCGATTCGATGTGGCCATCGTGGGCGGCGGCCTGGCCGGAGTCGTGGCCCTGGCCTATGCGCGCCGTGCCGGACTGGACGCGGTCGTTCTGGAACGCCAGGGCCGCGTGGGTGGGCTCTGGCGCGACCTCCCCGCGTGGCAGGACATCCAGATCAGCACCGCAGACTGGCAGCTGGGTGATCTTCCATTGCAGGGAGCGACCCAGCCGCACATCCTGGCCAACATCGAGGCCTGGGTCGAGCACTTCGACCTGGTCGACTGCATTCAGCTGAACACACCAGTGCAGGTGGCACGCGAAGATGCTGCCGGCTGGGAACTGGTCACGCCCAAGGGCCTGGTGCATGCGAGGCACCTGGTGGCGGCCACGGGCGCACACAACACGCCCGTGATCCCGGAATGCGTGCGCACCGGCAGCACGTTGCGAGAGTTCCATTCGAGCGCCCTGCGAGACCCCGGCCTGCTGACCGACCGCAGCGTGCTCGTGGTGGGCGGTGGTGCCTCGGCCTTTGACCTGTTGGATCTGTGTTTTCAGCAGGGCGCGCGGCGCGTGGCCTGGGCCTTTCGTGGCACGCGGTGGTTTGTGCCCACGCGCAAACCGAAGCACATCGCCGGCAGCGTGCGCGGCTTTGCCCGCCTGCAGGCAAGCGGCATGACGGCCGAGCAACAAAGCGCCGCAATTGGTGCCGACATGCGCGACCGCTACGAAAAGTTCGGCATCACCGACATCATGCCCACGCAGCCCTTCGATGTGCTGCACGACCAGCTCATTCCCGGGCGCCCCGGGATGCTCGAGCACTATGCGGACATTGATCGCCACCGCGCCAGCGTGGACAACATCACCGGCGACACGGTAGCCCTGTCAAACGGGCAGAGCGTCCAAGCCGAGCTGCTGCTTTGGGGCACCGGCTACGGCATCGACCTGTCGTACTTCGCGCCAGAAGCGATCGCGTCCATCCGCAAGGTGGACGAACTGGCGGCGCGTTGCGGATGCATCTTTCGCAGCCTGGACGCAGCCAACCTGTATTTCCCCGGCGTCGGCTTGGACGGCATTGGCTCGGCCACGTGGTCCTACTCGCTGTTGTGCCGCACCATCATGTCTCACATACAGGGCACGGCGCGACTTGACGAGGTATCTATGGGCCACAAACTAAACCACTTCGACATCGTCAGACACCTCGCCCCGCGCGACCCTGCGAGCTTTCCTCCCGATAGCTGGCAGTCGCACTACCGCGACCTCGCCCTCAACACGCCGGATGACCTACCGTATCCGATTCCTTGAGGTTAGGTCCGCTCCCTCTGCATGGGGACGGAAGTAGCCACTGGTTGTTCGACCGAGGCGGCCGTGCGAGCCAGACCCTCGGCGGACGGCGGCACGGTCATGGCTTGTATACCGTCAGGCGGGTGATGCAACTGCACCAGGGAACTGTGACGCTCGAGATGAACGGCCCAGACGGGATTGTTGTGGTGCGATTGACGATCTTGCAGAGCGGCGCAGAGTGACTTTCTAGACGCCTCCAATGCGGCGTTTCATTTCCTACAACTCCGCTAGGGGGTTGCCTCCCGGAGCGGCAGTCTTCACTGTTCGGCTGCTCTGTGGCGCCTTGCGGTAGTTCGTCCGCCAGCTGCCACCGGCAGCAATCGCTGCACATCTGCCGGTCGTCAATGCGCCTCGGCTCCAGGCAACCACCCCGACCTAGGCCCTTGACGCGAATTCGCCGGGTGTCCATGCAAAATCCAGATGACCGTGGCGAGCTTGGTGTCGGGCCTGCCGGGAATCCCACCTTGAAGAATGGAGCAGCATCAATGGCACTGACAAAGAAGGGCGAGTTCTGGTACGGGACGACGTCGGGCGACACCCAAGCCGAGCTGCGCAGTTACAGCGTTGCGAATCGCCATGAAGCCGTCCGGTTTGCCGCGTCCAAATGCGACTGCGGGTGCCGGAGCTTCGCGCTGCAGACCGATGAAGAAGTCGGCGTGGCAATCCGCATCTGCACCGACTGCGGGCAGGAACACCTGATGGGCGACAGTGCGGAATACGTT
>JANPKR010000399.1:0-1816 GCA_031426175.1 Hydrogenophaga sp.
TGAAATGGTTTGGAGGGCGCGGATCAGCGAGGCGTTTTCCGACGGTGTGCCCACCGTCAGCCGCAGACAATGCGTCAGCAGTGGATGCATTTTAGAAACATTCTTCACCAGAATGCCCTGAGCCTTGAGGCTGTCAAAACAGCGTTGCGCATCGGGCACACGCACCAGCACCATGTTGGCGTCGCTCGGGAACGGCTCAAACCCCGGCATCTGGCGCAGGGCGTCGATCAACACGGTGCGCTGTTCGCAGATCTGCGCGGCCTGCCGGGCAAACACGTCCGCGTGCTCCAGCGCAAACAAAGCACATTCGGCGTTGAGCACGCTCACGTTGTAGGGCGGGCGCAGCTTGTCGATTTCCTGCACCAGCGCCTCCGGGCCGAGCATGTAGCCCAGACGCACGCCTGCCAGGCCGAACTTGGAGAGCGTGCGCATGAGCAGCACGTTGGCGTTGGCCGCCGGATGAGCGCGGATCTCGTCGAGCCAACTCCGGCTGGAAAAAGGCTGGTAGGCCTCGTCCATCACCACCAGACCGCCGAAGTTCGACGCTTCGGCGATCAGGCGGCGAATGGTGTCGGCGTTCCACAGGTTCGCCGTGGGGTTGTTGGGGTAGGCGATGTAGGTGATGGCGGGTCGGTGCTCGCGCATGGCGGCCAGCATGGCCTGTTCGTCGAGTTCAAAGTCGGCCGTGAGTGGCACACCCACAAACTTCAAACCCTGCAGTTGCGCACTCATGGCGTACATCACGAAGCCCGGCAATGGCGCCAACACGGTGGCGCCCGGCAGGTCGCAGGCCAGGGTGAGCAGTGAGATGAGTTCGTCCGAGCCGTTGCCCAGCATCAGGCTGTAGCCCGCCGGGAGGTCCACATAACGGGACAGGGCGGTCTTGAGGTCGTCGATGCGGGGGCCTGGGTAGCGATTGACAGCCACCGCGCCCAGGCGTGCACCCAGCGTGGCCTGCAGCTCGGGCGACAGCGCAAACGGGTTCTCCATCGCGTCGAGCTTGACCATGCCGGCGGCGTCCTGCACGGCGTAGGCGTGCATGGACTGGACGTCCTGGCGGATCGTGGTCAGCGGGCTCGTGCTCATTGGGAAACCTCCGTGCTGCGCACTGCGGCGCGAGCTGGCTTGGGGCGGCCCGGCGCGGCGCTCATTGGGCACCCCGCATCGGCGGCACCTCATCCAGCCGCATCTCGGCCGCACGCGCGTGCGCTTGCAGGCCTTCGCCGTAGGCCATTTCGGCGGCGATCTTGCCCAGGCTTTGCGCGCCGGTCCGGCTCACCTCGATCAGGCTGCTGCGCTTCTGGAAGTCGTACACGCCCAGTGGCGATGAGAAGCGCGCGGTGCCGCTGGTGGGCAGCACGTGGTTGGGGCCGGCGCAGTAGTCGCCCAGGCTTTCGCTGGTGAATGCGCCGAGGAAGATGGCGCCGGCGTGTTTGAGCAGCGGTTCCCAGCGGTGCGGCTCGTTGCTCGACACCTCCAGGTGCTCGGGCGCGATCTGGTTGCTGATGGCGCAGGCCTCTTCCATGCTGCGCGTGTGGATCAGCGCGCCCCGGTCGTTCAGGCTTTTGGCGATGATGGCCGCGCGCGGCATGGTGGGCAGCAAGCGGTCGATGGCGGCCTGCACCGCGTCGATGTAGGCCGCGTCGGGGCAGAGCAGGATGCTCTGCGCAAGCTCGTCGTGCTCGGCCTGGCTGAACAGGTCCATGGCCACCCAGTCGGCCGGCGTGCTGCCGTCGGCCAGCACGAGGATTTCGCTCGGACCGGCGATCATGTCGATGCCCACGGTGCCGAACACGCGCTTCTTGGCGCTGGCCAC
>JANPKR010000400.1:0-2964 GCA_031426175.1 Hydrogenophaga sp.
CTGGTGCGCGACAAGATGATCAACAAGGAATACGACGCGTCGCACTTCCTCTCGCCGATGCCGCTGGCCATCAGCCTGGGCCTGGGCAGCAACGCCGTGCCGATGAACGTGGCGACCATCCAGAACATCAACGGCCAGGCCATCACGCTGGCGCTGAAACACAAAAACAACCGCGACCCGAAAAACTGGAAAGGCTTCAAGTTCGGCATTCCGTTCGACTACTCGATCCACAACTTCCTGCTGCGCTATTACCTCGCCGAGAACGGTCTGAACCCGGACACCGACGTGCAGTTGCGCGTGATCCCGCCAGCGGAAATGGTGGCCAACCTGCGCGCTGGCAACATCGACGGCTTCCTCGGCCCCGATCCGTTCAACCAGCGTGCGGTGTTCGACGAGGTCGGCTTCATCCACCTGCTCACCCGCGAACTCTGGAACGGTCACCCCTGCTGCGCCTTCGGCACCAGCACCGAGTTCATCCAGAAGAACCCCAACACGTTTGCGGCGCTGTACCGCGCGGTGCTCACCTCGGCCGCCATGGCGCGCGACCCGAAAAACCGCGAACTGATCGCCAAGGTGATCGCGCCCAGCCAGTACCTCAACCAGCCCGAAGCCGTGCTCACGCAGGTGCTCACCGGCCGGTTCGCCGACGGTCTGGGCAGCATCCAGAACGTGCCCGAGCGCGCCGACTTCGACCCGATGCCGTGGCAGAGCATGGCCGTGTGGATGCTCACGCAGATGCAGCGTTGGGGCTACATCAAGGGGGACGTGGACTACAAGGCCGTGGCCGAGAAGGTGTTCCTCATCACCGACGCGCGCAAGTACATGAAGGACCTCGGCCAGCCCTTCACCGCTGGTCCGGGTTACCGCAAGCACACCATCATGGGCAAGGAATTCGACGCAGCCAAACCCGCCGAGTACCTGAACAGCTTCGCGATCCGAAAAACCGCCTGATCATGAAAGCCACCAGCCTCAACCTGCGCGCGGCCCTGGTCTCGCTGATCATCTTCTGCGTCTTCATCGGGGTCTGGCAGCTTTCAACGTCGGGGCCATCCATCGGTGGTGCCTCCACCGGCATGACCGCCGAGCAGATCGAGTACGCCAAGATGATGGGCAAGGACCCCGGTGCCGCCAAGAGCTCCGGCTTCCCTCCACCCATCGAAGTGGCCAAGGCCACCTGGGGGCATTTGTCCGACCCGTTCTACGACAAGGGTCCGAACGACAAGGGCATCGGCATCCAGCTCGCGCATTCGCTCGGCCGCGTGGGCCTGGGGTTTCTGCTCGCCATGGCGGTGGCGATTCCGCTGGGCTTCCTGATCGGGATGTCGCCGCTGATGCGCAAGGCCTTTGACCCCTTCGTGCAGGTGCTCAAACCCATCAGCCCGCTGGCGTGGATGCCGCTGGCGCTCTACACGCTCAAGGACTCCGACGTGAGCGGCATCTTCGTGATCTTCATCTGCTCGGTGTGGCCGATGCTGATCAACACCGCGTTCGGCGTTTCCGCCGTCAAGCGCGAATGGCTCAACGTGGCCAGCACGCTCGAAGTGAACCCGATCCGCAAGGCCTTCCAGGTGATCCTGCCGGCCGCCGCGCCCACCATCCTCACCGGCATGCGCATCAGCATGGGCATTGCGTGGCTGGTGATCGTGGCCGCCGAGATGCTGGTGGGTGGCACCGGTGTGGGCTACTTCGTGTGGAACGAGTGGAACAACCTCTCGCTCACCAACGTGATCTTTGCCGTGCTGTTGATCGGCGTGGTCGGCATGTTGCTCGACCTCATGTTTGCCCAACTGCAGAAGGCGGTGACGTATGTGGAGTGACACCAGCGTGCGCGAAAGCGCCGCCCTGCCCCAATCCCTCACACCGGCCCCCACGAAAGCGCACAAGATGACCGGTTTCCTCCAGGTTGAAAAACTCGCCAAGGCCTTCCAGGCCGACAAGCCGGTGTTCGCCGACGTGTCCTTCGCCATCGACAAGGGCGAGTTCGTCTGCATCATCGGCCACAGCGGCTGCGGCAAGACCACCATCCTCAACGTGCTCGCGGGGCTGGACACCGCCAGCTCCGGCCACTGCTTCATGGACGGCCGCGAGATCGCCGGCCCCAGCCTGGAGCGCGGCGTGGTGTTTCAGAGCCACGCGCTCATGCCCTGGCTCACCGTGCGGCAAAACATCGCGTTCGCGGTCAAGTCGCGCTGGCCCGACTGGAGCCGCACCCAGATCAACGAACACGCCGAAAAGTTTGTGGCGCTGGTGGGCCTGTCGCCGGCCATCGACAAGAAGCCCAGCCAGCTCTCGGGCGGCATGAAACAACGTGTCGGCATTGCGCGGGCGTTCGCCATCCAGCCCAAGATGCTGCTGCTCGACGAGCCGTTTGGCGCGCTCGATGCGCTCACGCGCGGGACCATTCAAGACGAGCTGATGGGCATCGTGCGCGAGACGCAGCAAACCGTTTTCATGATCACGCACGACGTGGACGAAGCCATCCTGCTCGCCGACCGCATCCTGCTCATGACGAACGGGCAGGAGTCGTCCAGCGGCTATAAGCCCGGTGGCATGGCCGAGGTGGTGGTGAACCCGCTGCCGCGCAGCCGCACTCGCGCACAGCTCCACCACCTCGATGGCTACTACGACCTGCGCAATCACATTGTTGATTTCCTCGTCTCGCGCGCCAAAGCGCACTGACCTCTTTTCTCTTTCCCTTTTTCATCACAAGCAACGAGGCAACAACATGAACCGACTCGACGTCACCGAAAAAATCATCTCCACCAAAGTGGCCAAGGGCATCAGCTGGGCCGATGTGGCCAAGAAGGTCGGCCAGTCCAAGGAATGGACCACCGCGCTGTGCCTGGGCCAGATGACGGCGTCCGCCGCCGAGGCCAAGGTGGTGGGCAAGATCTTCGGCCTGACCACCGAAGAGCAGAAGTGGCTGCAGGTCGTGCCCTACAAAGGCTCGCTGCCCACGCCCGT
>JANPKR010000401.1:0-2248 GCA_031426175.1 Hydrogenophaga sp.
GAAGACCTGTCTTCAATCCATCTGCTCTTCGCACAAGCTCAAGACGTGAAAGCCTGCGAGGACGCCGGCATGATGCTGCGCCACACGGTGCAGTTTCACTGGACGAACGAAACGCCTTCAGCCGATGGCATCTCGACACCCTTCACCAGTTTCGACCATTTTCTAAGCAGTCTGCAACAGGAAAAGCGCAAGAAAATCCGCCAGGAGCGGCGCAAGGTCACTGACGCGGGCGTCACGTTTCGCTGGTCACGCGGCGCGGATATTGCCGACTCGGACTGGGACTTCTTCTACCGTTGCTACGAACGCACCTACCTCGAACACGGCAACGCGCCCTACCTCAATCGCGACTTCTTTCGCCGCATGGCGCAAACCATGCCGCAACACTGGTTGCTGTTTGTGGCCGAAAAAGAAGGCCAGGCGATGGCCTGCAGCCTGATCGGCATCGATGAAGCCGCTCGCGTGGCCTATGGGCGCTACTGGGGTGCGCTGGAGCGGGTGGACTGCCTGCATTTCGAAGCGTGTTATTACGCGCCGCTGGCCTGGTGCATCGAGCACGGCTTCCGGCGCTTCGAGGGTGGTGCCCAGGGCGAACACAAAATGGCGCGCGCCCTCCTTCCGGTCAAGACCACGAGCGCACATTGGTTGGCCCATCCCTCATTTGCCGATGCGGTCGAGCGCTTCCTGGAACGTGAAAGCCAAGGCATCGGCCAGTACATGGAACACCTCGCACAGCGCAACCCGCTCAAGCCCGGGCTGGTGGTCCGCGATGTGGCTCCACCCATCGCAGAGTTGTGATGCGCCAGCGAGGTTTGCTTCGCTAAACTCGGTCGCCATGGACGAAACCGACGCTTTCTTCACCCACAGCATCGTGGGCGCGCCCTTTTCGGTGCTGTTGGGGCGCCGGCAAAACCCGTCAGCCAGCTCGACGCAAGGGCTTCAGGTGCCGCTCGCGAAGGGCGCGGTGGGCCTGAGCGAGGGCTGGAGAAGCTGGGCCGTGCTGGACCACCTCGACACACCCGCTGGAACACCCAGGCGCCGGCCCAAACGCCTGCGTCGCTGGCTGGAGCGCAATGCACTCATCATCGCCCTGTTGGGTTTGCTGATGGTCTTGGGGAGCGTGGTGTTCTGGGCCATCGAGTGGCTCCCAACCTCCGGCTGGTTGCCGGCCACCTGGACGGAGCGCTGGCCATGGATCTGAAAACACCACAGGACACGCTGACCATCGACCCGGTGGCCATGAACGTGGTCAACCGCGTGGCCGTGGGTGGCAAGCTGCACGGCGAACTGGAGTTCAACGGCGGGCTGCTGGTGCAGGGGGAAGTTTCGGGCCACATCCGCGTCAATGGCCCACTGATCATCTGGACTGGCGGCGTGGTGCGCGGACGCATCCGCGTGCTGGGTGATCTGTATTTGTTTGGCCACCTGGGCGCTGCCGGTGGCAGCGCTGTGGAGACCAGCCTGGAATGCCAAGGCATGGCCTACGTGGCGAGGAGCGGGGTATCCACCGGTTCGCTCTCGGCACGGCGGATGCAGCTCTACGAAGGAGCCAGCTTGCAGGGGCCGTTCAAGACACTCAGGCTTGGAGACAACCTGCCGGTGTTGAACGACGTGTTGCCCGACCCCACCGCCGGCTGATCAGCCCTCTTTCAGCCCTTCTTGGCTTCGTAGGCGGCCATGCCGTCGACGATTTCCTTGTGGGCAGCATCCTTGCCTTCCCAGCCAATCACCTTGACCCACTTGCCTGGCTCCAGGTCTTTGTAGTGCTCGAAGAAGTGCTGGATGGTGTTCAGGCGCATCGGGTTCAGGTCTTCCGGTTTTTGCCACTGGGTGTAAATCGACAGGATCTTGTCGATCGGCACCGCCAGCACCTTGCCGTCCTCACCGGCTTCGTCCTGCATCTTCAGGATACCGATGGCACGGCAAGGCACCACCACACCGGGGATCAGCGGCACAGGCGTGATCACCAGCACATCGACCGGGTCACCGTCACCGGAAATGGTGCGGGGCACATAACCATAGTTGGTCGGGTAGTGCATGGCCGTGCTCATGAAACGGTCCACGAAGATCGCGCCGGTTTCCTTGTCCACTTCGTACTTGATCGGGTCCGCGTTCATCGGAATTTCAATGATCACGTTGAAGGATTCGGGCACGTTCTTGCCAGCGGTGACGTTGTCGAGGGACATGTTTTTGAGGGAGGTTGGTTGAAAACTGAAGCAGCCGGTGCAGGCCCGCTGCGTTCTGGAGAGGC
>JANPKR010000402.1:0-4099 GCA_031426175.1 Hydrogenophaga sp.
CCACCGGTCACGGCGTCCAGGGGATGGGCCGCGGTGGCGGGCTTGGAAGGGGTGGGCGTGTTCACGGCAGGTGGAGAAGCTTGAGGGGAGGAAGGCTTGCGCAGGGAAAACAGCGACATGGAAACGTCAATTCGATCAGGACAGAGCCCGCGCCAGAGCGGCGCGGCAAACGCGTATTGTCGCCGCTGTTCGCCCGCCCAGCACCACCCGTGCCCGATGGGGCCTTGGCAGAAGGCGGGATCAGCGCGGTGCCAGCCGCAGTTCGGCCTGCGGACGCCAGTCTTCGCCCTGGCGAACCAGCTGCGGCGCGCCAAGGAACATGCGGTCCTCGGGCAACGCACGGCTGACCAGAAAGTCCTTCACGGCCTGGCCACGCGCCACCGCAAGATCGCGCAGCGCGTCCGGCGTGACCGTTATCGAAGCCAGCAGCAAGGCTTCCATCTCGGGCTGGGGGATGTCCTTGGCGATGCCGATCAGGTTGCGCGGCTTGGGCAGGTCGGCGCGCCGGTACACCTCTTTGAGGAGTGCGGGGTACTCGTCGGCCGACACCGCGAGCTGGTCGGGGATGGCTTTGCCATCGCGCGCCAAAGCACGGCGCTTCTCGGCCAGCACACGTTCGTCAAGCCGGCTGCGCTGGTAGCCGCTGCGCTCGGCCTCCAGGTCGCTGTGCCCCACCACCGTGATCTGCAGCGAAGGCCGATCGACCAGCGCCTTGGCCACCGACTCCAGGCGCTGCTGGTTCTCGGGCGCCAGCAATGCGCTGCCAGGCGCAAACACCACCTGGCTGGGCGCTTCGGCGCCACCACCAAACGCACTGGCGATCAGCGAGAACGGCGCCGTGATGGCTTTGCCAATGAGGTTGAAGATGAGCTTGAAGATGATGGGCGCCAGGCGGAACTGAGGGTCGTTGATGGAGCCGCTCACCGGCAGGTTGATGTCGATCACGCCGTTGCGGTCGGCCAGCAGCGCCACCGCCAGTTTCACCGGCAGGTTGGGCGCTTCGCTGCCGGCCACACGCTCGCCAAAACTGAGCTGGTTGAGCACGATCTGGTTGCTGGCCACGAGTTGGCCGTCGGGATCGATCTTGTAGGCCACATCCACACTGAGCTTGCCGCGCTCGATGCCGTAGCCGGCGTACTTGAGCGTGTAGGGCGAGAGCGGCGGCAACTCCAGATTGCGCACGCGGCCTTTGATGTCGAGCGCCAGCGGCTGGGCCAGCGGGTTGAGCTGGCCATCAATCTCGAGCGCAGCCGTGCCCTCGGCGCGCCCGCGCAGCGACAAGGCAGCGAGCACGGGTGCGGTACCCGCCGGCTTCGCGTTGGAGAAGGCGCCCAGGCTGCCGGTGAGCTCACTCAGGTTAGCGGTGTAATTGGGCTTGATGAAGCGGTCGGAGAACCGGACACGGCCGTTGACGAGGCTGACCGGACCCAGGCGGATGTCGGGCGTGGGGCCACTTGCAGCGGCCGTGGCTTGTGGTGGCGGGGGTTGGCCAGCAGGCGCTTCGCCAGGCTGTCTCACCAGTCCTTGCAGGTTGATCTTGCCGGTGTCGTCGATGATCACGCGGGCGAAATAGTCGCTGAGCACTGTCTCTCGCACCGCCACCTGGGTGGCTTGTCCCGGGGTCAGGCTGACCTGCAGGCCACGCACCTGCAGCGATTTCCAGGCCAACAGGTCTTCGGCAGGCGACAAGGTGTTTGCGCTCAAGTCGTCCAGCGCAGCGTCGCCATCGAGTTTCAGCGCCAAGGCGCTACCCGGCAGACCCATTTGAACCCGGCCGCGGTAGCTCGCGTCGGCGCGCAGCAGTTCCAGGTTGAGCCGGTCGGCGACATACGGCGCCAGCGCGTGTGCGGGCAGACGTTCGATCTGAGCTTTGGCGTCCAGCCTCAAGCCTGAACCGCCCTGCGCCCCAGGTGCGGGCAGCCGCAGGGCGCCGACGAGCGACACCTGACCAGGCGCCACCGCGCTGACCGGCCCCGCGCCTAGATGTGCCTTGATCGACAGCGCCATGTCTTTTTGTTCGGCATCTGTAGGCCGAAGACCTTTGAGATCCAGTTGCAGCTGGGTGATGTCCAGCGTGACGGGTTGGGCAGGCACACGATCGACAAAGCCGATGGATCCACCTGTGAGTCGCAGGGCTTCCAGACCCACCTGCCAGGGTTCTGACGTCGCGCGTGTTTCCTGGGTGGGTGTGCTCACCAACCACGGCTCAAACATCCAGGCTCCATTGGCCTCTCGCTGGACCCGTACCTGGGGCTGGGTGAGCGTCAGGTTGCCCACGTCGAGGTGGCGCTGGGCCACATCCAGGCGCAGGTCTTCCACGAGCAAGCGCTTCAGGCTGGCCAGCGCTTGTCGGGGCGGTCCGAGCTTGAGTTCGTTCAGGTCCACACGGGCAGCTTGCACTTGCAGCATCCTGGGCCGTTTGCCCTGCGCAGCCTGCCATTCGATCTGGCCACCTGCGCTGAGTCGTCCCTGCAGGGCGGGCTTGAGCGCACTACTTATATAGGGGGCGAATCTCTCCAGAGAAATATCGCCCAGAGACAACTGGGCTTGCGCAGCGGTATCCGTGGCCGTGCCTTTGATGCCGATGGGCGTCTGGTCGAGCTGGGCAGATACCTCAAAGGGCATGGGCGCTTGCACCGGCCAGCTCAAGTCACGGACTTGCACGTGCAAGGTCGACAACGCCATCTCGGCGGCTGGCTTGACCGCGTCGTCGCGCCAATGAATGACGCCGCCCTCCAGAGCGAAACGAGCCAGCCGGATATCCCATGGCGCGCCTCGCGAAGCAGGCACCTGAGCGGCGCCTGGTTTATCGGACGCTGCCGGGGCAAAGCCCTTGGCCAGTCTCGCCAGGTTGAGCTGCCCGCTGGCGTCGCGCGCCAGGCTCAGGCTCGGTCCCTTCCATTCGATGAACGCCAGGTCAACCCGGCGCGCCAGCGGTTCGACCCGGTTGAGCTTCACGCCCAGGCGCTCCCAAGACAACACACCCGCCCCGCCCTCCACCAGCTTCAGCCCGGAGATTGACACATCGCCAGAAAACCATACTTGCGGCACTTCGCGCTGCGCAAAGTCCAGCTTCAGATCCAGCTGCAGAATCCCGGCCTCGGGTTTCAGGGGCCACGACGCCGGCCAATAAGGGAAGTACGGCGCCAGGTCGAGCTCAGCAATGCCCAGGGTGGCGTCGGTTTCGCGGTCCACGGCGAACGGCGTCGTGGCGGCACGCGAATCGAACTTGCTGCCATTGAGCTCGAAGGCCAGTCGCGGCTCGGTCACCACATCTCGACGCGATTCGAGGTTGCTGAGGAACGGGATGGTCACGGTCAAGCCACGCAGGCTGTGGGTCACGCCCACGCTCTCATCCACCAGAGTGAACTCGCCGCCTTGCAACTCGATGTTGAACACCGCAAACCGAGCGAGCTCGCCCGGAGCATCGGACGGCGGCGCGATGAGACGCTGCACGATGTCGTCCACGTCATAGCGCCCACCCCCAAGGTGGCGCAAGGCCACACGGGGTTGCTCGATCTTCAAGGCATCAATCACGGGCGCCAACCGCAGGATCGACTGCAGCTCGGCGTTCACATGCACCCGCGCCACGGACACCTGCTCGGTGTCGCCTTGGGCGCTGGCGACGCGCAGGCCCTCGATGGTCAATGCCAGCGACCAAGGCTGAAAGTCCACCCCTTCAACCGTCACATTTCGACCAATAACCTGGCTGGCCTGCTTTTGCAGCTGCCATTTCAGGAGCACTGGCACCGCAAGCCAGGACACCAGCCACAGCGCCAACACGCTGGCCATCGCCCAGAACGTACGTCGGATCCAGGAACTCTTGAAGGGGACTGGAAGGCTGTTGCTCATGGTCGCGGGGCTGGATGAATGGCGAGGCGCCAGTGTCTCCGAACTCTTGCACCTTGGCGTCAAGGTGCTTCAAGGTCCCCAGAAACAAGAAACCCCGACAAACAGCGTTTGCCGGGGTCGACGGCGGGCTTGATGCTCATGCCGTCATTTTTGGCGGAGGGAGTTGGATGTCTCTCCAGCCTGGAAGCAACAGATTGCTCCCGTTGGGGGCCGTCATGCGGTTGCACCACTGGGTCGGCTGATGCCG
>JANPKR010000403.1:0-4995 GCA_031426175.1 Hydrogenophaga sp.
GTAAGCCCGGGCCAGGGTCTGCCAGGCCAGCGCATCGCGCGGTTGCAACACCACCCAGCTTTGCAGCCGGCTCACCGCACGTTGCGGCTGGCCCGAGGCAATGGCCGCCTGAGCACCGAGCACGACGGCGGCACGTGACGCGCCCGCCAATGAGCGGTCTCGCAACTCGGCCAGCAAGGTGATCTGTGCAGGGGTGGCCGGGCTTGTGGAGGGCGCTAGCAACAATTCCAACATCAAGGCGTCGGCCGCAAACCGGGCGTCCGGGGCCACCGTGTCGCGCAGCTTCTGCGCCAACTCCAAAGCCTTGTCTCGCTGGCCCAGCCGCAGCGCCGACAGCGCAGCTGCGTAGCGTTCACCCGGTTTGGCGTTGGGGCCCTGACCCACCTGCAGCCAGCTGCGCATGCGATCGGGCCCGTTTTCAGCAAGGACCCGGGCGCGCGACGACATGAGTGTGTGCACTTCCACGCTCGGGCCTTGTCGCCCGATGGCTGTGTTTGAACCCGCAACGCCTGACCTGACGCCGGGCAGGTCCAGGTTCAGCGTTGAAGGTATTTGCGTTGTTGCAGCAGCCGAATTGACAGCCGCTTGCGCACCCGCCGCCATCGGGCCCTGCGGCAGCCGGGCGCGCATGTCGGCAATACGCTCGCCACTCAGCGGGTGGCTGCGAAGGTAGGGAAACGCGCCGTCATCGTTCAGGCGTGAGGCCTGTTGCAACTTGTCGAACATGCTCACGAAGCCCTGCGCGTCAAAACCGGCGCCCGAGAGCACACCGAAGCCGACACGATCGGCCTCGCGCTCCATGTCCCGCGAAAAGTTCAGCTGCGTCTGAGCCGCCGCCGCCGTGCTGCCGGCAATGGCGGCACTCGCCACTTGCGCGTTCGAACCAGCTGCAAGGGCTCCCAGGATCATGGCGCCCATCATCCAGGGCGCCATGCGCTCCTCGCGCGCCATCAATCGCGCAATGTGCCGCTGCGACACGTGGCTCAATTCGTGCGCTAGCACCGAAGCCACTTCTTCGGGCCGCTCGGTCACCGCCAGCAAACCGAGGTTCACGCCCAGGTAGCCGCCCGGCAGCGCAAACGCGTTGACCGTGCGCTCGCGCGAAATCATCAATTCCCAAGCCATGCGCTCGGCCAATTCGGGCGGCACGTCACCCCGCGCACGCGCTGCGCCCAGCAGCGGCTGCCAGAGCGCCTGCAGGTAGTCGACCAGCAGGGGATCATCGAGGTAATCGGGATCCTGGTAGATGGAGCGCGCAATGCGGTCACCCAGCCGGCGCTCAGCCGAGATGGAAATACCTTCGGCGCCACCCAGGCTGGGCAACGCCGACGTGTTCCCGGGATCGGACACCACCTGCGCGTTGGACAGCGAGATCGGCAACAGCACCGAGGCCACCACCAACAGCCCACAGGCCCATGGCACGGGTCGGCGCACAGAGGGTGGAGTCTTCATCAACACGGGCAAGGGAGTGAAACGCATCGCCGTATGATGCCGCCAAGCCGCCCCGGTTCAGTCAAGCCCCAGCAAATCACACCCGATGTCCGTTACAAACCAGCCCCCCGCATACGCTGCAGCCAGCACGCTCACCCACTTTGACGCCCAGGGCCAGGCCCACATGGTCGACGTGGGCGACAAGGCCAACACCCGCCGCATCGCCGTGACCGAAGGCCGCATCACCATGCTGCCCGCCACCCTGGCCCTGATCCAGGCCGGCAACGCGAAAAAAGGCGATGTGCTCGGCATCGCCCGCATCGCCGGTATTCAAGCAGCCAAAAAAACCAGCGACCTGATCCCGCTGTGCCACCCGATTGCGTTGACCCGGGTGGCGGTCGATTTCGAAATCGAACCCGACACCCATAGCGTGCTGTGCCGCGCCGCTGCCGAGTGCACCGGCCAGACGGGCGTGGAAATGGAAGCCCTCTCCGCTGTGTCAGTGGCCCTGCTCACGATCTACGACATGTGCAAGGCGGTGGACCGGGGGATGGAGATTGGAGGGGTACGGTTGATGGAGAAGAGTGGGGGGAAGAGTGGGCGGTTTGTGGCGGAATTCAAGCCTTGATGGTTCAGGTTTATTGAAACATCAAGAAGGAGCCTGTAAAGCCACCCATGCTGCAAAAGCCTTAGGCCATGCTGCCCTGAATCGTAGGGAGTGCAACTCAACAAGCGCGGTATCGCCAGTCATCTTGGCTGCCTCAATCACCTTGATGATGATTTCAGGATCGGGAAAGTCCTTAAGTGTTTCAAGCGCCGCATCGAGCACCATGTCCGCATTGCTCGGGTCGACTGTGGTCGTATTCACAACGGCATAGAGAACGTAAGACTGAAAGAGCCACGTTTTTCGAGCTTTGTCGAGCGTGTCTGTCCGGTAATCCCGATGTCGATCGATGCTTGGAGTGAACAGTTGAGTCACCCTGAAGTAGTCCCAGGCTACGTACATCAAACCAACAAGCATCAGCGCCACCAACGTGGTTCTAGTAGGAAGTGACATAGCCGCTGTAGGCGTCGCAGTTGCGCCCGCCAACTCTGGATGACGACTTCTCCAAACCAGCCAGACAGCACAGGCAGCCATGCCTTGAGGAACTCCGAACCACAGTGGATACTCCACAAGGCTGTGAAACCCCAGCAGCAGCAGAACACCCCATGCAAACTGCTCCGACGTGCTTTGGACCGACCATGGTTTGAGTTTGAACATGGCGAAGACAAATAGCGATACCACCATTACCGCTGCGGGCAGTCCAACACTCACGGCGAGCTGCAGTGGCAGGTTGTGTGAATTGGACAATTTTTCGCAGAACCGCAAACCGTCAAAGGGCGTGATGTAGTGCGCATAGGCAAGACCGTCCCAGCCCCAGCCTGTCCACGGCTTCAATGAAATCAATTGCAGCACGTTGGCCCAAATCACCTTGCGACTGGAGCAGGCGGAGGTTTCAGCAAACCGACTGATCAGATTCCGACCCGAGGCAATGCCCAGTGTTTGTTGCAGCCATGGCAGCAACAAAGTAGCCACCGCATAGAGGGCAAGGCAAGAGAGCACAACCACCCAACTCCGTTGACTCAAACGCCCCCACAACAGCAGCAGGCCTGAAGTCAGAATGGCATGGAGTAAACCTGTTCGCGATGCCGTGGCAGCCAGCCCGACTATCAGTAGACATGCAATGGTGCTGGCCAGGAATGGCTTCAGACACCGATTCAGCGTCATCCACCAGAGGCTCAACAAGCCCACGCCCAGCAAGGTTGCCAGCAGATTGACTTGATGCACATTTGCAAGCACTTGGCCAGGCACGGTCACCACCACCCATGGTGAGAGGCGGTTCTCCATGTCGAAAAACTGAAGTAACCCCATTGCGGCGCTGGCTACAGAGGCCAAAAGCCACCCCGACGCAATAGACAGCTCTGCCCGTTCACGCGTCCACGGAAGTAGCATGAGCAATACTGCAGCCGATGCCCAAGCCACAAGGTTAGGCCACATGTCAGCTTTGGGTCCGTAGATCGCTGGCCACAACCAAGGCAGGGCAACCAGCAAGCAACTGACGGTGACAGCAATCCATGCCCCGATGGGTTTGCGGGGGTGACTTGTGAGTCCCGAATTCAGTTGGGGTGTGGCAAAAAACAATGCCATCACCATCCATCCAGATGCAGGTAGGCTCTCGGGGCTCCGTTGGACCGCTCCACCAATACCACCCAGTCGGTAACAACATCGCGAACAAGGGGCAAATAGCCAACTTGGTCGTCGCTCAATCCCAGCTTACTCAAGGAGGCTTTAAGTATCTCGACCTTCTCGGGGTTCTTCTCACGCAGTTGACCAATGGGTTTAAGTTTCGCCAACACCTCGGGCACTTGGGATTCGTATATTTGCCAACGCGAAGGCCGGAAGGCAGGGTGAAGGCCTTGGATGGACATTTGCAAACTGGCCAAGTGATCTGGATCTCCCGTCTTGGCCAGACGCACTCCCAGGAAGTTGGGGCCGGTGTAGCTCAGATTTTGCAGATCAGGTGGTGCCTCATTGAGGCGAGAGGGGCTGACATCCAGCGCCTGGACAATGCGGAATCTATCGCCTTCAAAAGCAACGAAGACAGGGCGAGCGCTGGCCACCTGACCCATACCGTAAAGCAAGGCTGCAACCTGCATCAGAACGATCAGGCCCAAGTCCAGCCGCCACTTGTCGCGGGGTTTGGTAGGGTCATACAGCACCAGCGTGAGCACCGGGCCACAAATCACGTCCACCGCCATGAGGATGAAAAATAGTGCGCTACCGCCGGTAAGGTCACGCAGCGCGCCAGGAAACCAGACAAAAAAAATCAGTCCCGCGACACAAAGCGCAAGTAACAGACTGGCAAGAAAATGCAGCAACGCCGCTCGCACGGCTGCCTGAATTCTGGTACCCCAAAACATCCGGAAAAACCTCCAAAAAAAAGAGCGCCGAAGCGCTCTTTTATCATCCTTCAACGCCGTACTTACTTGCACTCAGAAGGGGCGAAGCGTGCGGGCAAAGTAGCGGCTGTTGCAGGGATACTGGCGGCTGCCCAGCCGGTAGTAGCAACGTTCTGAGCGAAACAGCGCCACTGCACCGATTCGGCGGGAGGGGTGAATGCTGCAGTGCCAGTAGGCAGTTCCGTACCTGCTGGGGCATTGGGCACGATATGAAGAGTTCCGTTACCTGCAGCCGCGGTGGTCGTAACAGTGATTGCTCCAGTAGCTGGCACGATTGCCAGACTTGTGACGTTGCGCGACGCCGAGGGTGGGGTGTAACCGTTGGCGTAACCCGAAGCATTTGCCGAGGGATTGCCCGAAGAGAGCACGTCCTGAACGTTTACCTTCGCAGCCGAAGCTGCAACAAGACCTTCCGACACACGGGCACGCACCGTGTAGTCCTGGTAAGCCGGCAGAGCAACAGCAGCCAGAATACCGATGATGGCCACCACGATCATCAGTTCGATCAGGGTGAAACCTTTTTGCATGGAACGCTTCATGGAAAAAACTCCTTGGGGTTTGGGT
>JANPKR010000404.1:0-2558 GCA_031426175.1 Hydrogenophaga sp.
CGCCAACCACATGGCGCGCTCGTTCGAGCAGTCGCTGCGCCGTGCGCAGATTCCCTACAAGGTCTCGGGCGGCCAGAGCTTTTTCGACAAGGCCGAGATCCGCGACCTGTGCGCCTGGCTGCGCCTGCTGGTGAACAACGACGACGATCCAGCCTTCCTGCGCTCGGCCACCACGCCCAAACGCGGCATCGGCCACACCACGCTGCAGGCGCTGGGCACCTTTGCCACGCAATACAAACTCAGCCTGTTCGAAGCACTGTTTGCCAACTCGCTGAGCACGGCCCTGCCCGCACGCGCCGTGGCCACACTCCACGAGTTCGGCCGCGCGGTGAACGAGCTGGAGTACCGCGCCAAACACACGGTGGGTCATGAAGCGGCGCGCGCGTTCCTCACCGAATGGCTCAAGGACATTGCTTACGAGAAGCATCTGTACGACAGCGAGGACAACGAAAAGGTGGCGGCCGCGCGCTGGACCAACGTGATCGACTTCTGCGACTGGGTGGCCGGACGCTGTGGCGGTCAGATCGAAGACGAAGCAGGCGTGCAGGTGGAGGCCGAACGCAAAAGCCTCATGGAGGTGGTGCAGACCATTGCACTGTTGTCCACGTTGTCCGAGCGTGAGAAGGACCAGAACGTGGTGACGCTGTCCACGCTGCACGCGTCCAAAGGCCTGGAGTGGCCACACGTGATGCTGGTGGGTGTGAACGAAGGCCTTCTGCCGTTCAAGATGGACGAGGAACCCGGTCAGAGCGATGCAGCCGTGGAGAACATGGCCCAGCGCCTGCAGGAAGAGCGCCGCCTCATGTACGTGGGCATCACGCGCGCGCAGCGCACGCTGGCCGTGAGCTGGCTCAAGCGCCGCAAGAAGGGGCGCGAAAGCATCCCGGGGCAGGCCAGCCGCTTCATCCAGGAGATGGGGCTGGACCAGGCCACCACGAAGGAAGACCCGCGCGAAAAGCTCCGCGCACTGCGCGCCGAGTTCGCCCAGCGAGCCACCGACCAGGCCGCGAAAAATGCGGCCGACATTGCACCATGAAAAGACTTCAACACCGCGGGCTTGCAGCGGCAGCGCTGGCTCTCGCTGTCACGTTCCACGCCTCGGCCCAAACGCCTGCCGCGGTGTGCACACCGCCCGCCGACATGGCGCCCGCCCAGCTTTACGGCCTGTGGCAGCTCCTGCTGTGGCCGCAAGACAGCGGCAGCGAAGCCGCACCCGCGTCCACCGGCGCGCTGCTGTTCGAGCGCCACCCCGAATACCCCGGCAGCGTTCGCGGCAACCTGAAACGCACCACGCCGGGCAACGACCGGCAGGCCCTGGTCTCGGGCGACGTCACCAACGGTGAGTTCAACCTCGACGAATCGGCCGATGGTGTGGCCATGGACGCGGTGTGGGAAGGCCACGTGACCGCCAGCGGCTGCGGCCAGGAACTGCGAGGCATCCGACGACCCGCCGAGGGCCGCACGACGAACGAGGTGGTGATGAACTTCGTGTTGAAGAAGGCGCCGGGCTGGCGTTGAGGCCCGCCGCGCTCAGCGTGTGGCTTGGTCCATTTGCTCGGCGCGCTGTTGCTGGGTCTGGTCCATGGACTGCTGCAGTTGCTGCTGGACCTGCTGTTGCACGATACGGCCCTGCTCGATCTCTTGCTGCTTGATCGCACCCGCCGTGGCAGCGGCGCCCAGAGTCTCCACGCCGCCGGCGGTGAGCGCTGGCAACACCAGCGACAGCAGCGCGGCTTGAGGGGCCTCGCAAAGTTTCACGGTTCGCTCCTGTGGCATTGGGCATGCAGTGCCCAAGCGTCCCATTCTGGCGCGTTCGGTGCGGCGCGTGCGCGAGCTCAGGCCGTTTCGGTCGCCCGCACCGACTGCCGCTCGAACCATGCGCAAAGCAGCACGGCCAGGTGCTCGGGAACGTCGTTGTCAAAGCTCATCAGCGCGTCTGTGGGTTGAGTGGTCGAAGCGCAGTGCAACACGTCCACCAGGCAGGCACGTTGTGTATCGCTGACCGGATGGACCATGCGTTTCGCGAGTGCCACAAGGCACGCCTCCTGCAGCCGCTGCGACCCAAGCACATGCCACGCGTAGTCGATCTCGTAACGCTCCAGACACTGCTTCAAGCTTTCGCCATCAAGCCGTGCCTCTTCGGCCACGTGGCGCAGGGTGCGGGTGCTGAGGCCTTGGCTGAAGCGGGCCAACAGATCGTCAAGATCCAACATCGGCGGTTCGTTCGTCATGGGAATTCCAATCGACAAATGGGGAGCAAGCCCCGGCGGATCGGTGCCGTGCGGCAGACCCGGAAACGAAAAAGCCCATCGCGTTGGATGGGCTTTTGCGAGAAGTTTGGTGGCCTGGGACGGAATCGAACCATCGACACGCGGATTTTCAATCCGCTGCTCTACCAACTGAGCTACCGGGCCTGAGAGAAGCGAGATTGTAGCAGCTTCCGTCGCCCGATTTTCCGAGCGGAGAGGCTCACAGTGCGTTGCGTTTGCTGCGCGCCAGATCCACGCCGAGCTGCTTGAGTTTGCGGTAGAGGTGGGTGCGCTCCAGGCCGGTTTTTT